>JBEKYV010000123.1:0-8457 GCA_049510515.1 Solirubrobacteraceae bacterium
TTCTCGCGGCTGGCGGTGACGGGCGATGGGGAGTTCCGGCTGATCAGCGACCCGCCGCTGATCGAGCGGATCGAGGATCTGCTCCCCGCGGCGCAGGCGGCCGAGTTCGAGGAGGGCATGCACCAGCTGCTGCGCTCCTACCGCTCAAGCCTGCAGGGCGATCGCCGGCACCTGCTGGAGCGCTACCGCTACATCGACCTCGCGCGCAAGGTCGTCGGCGTCGGCAGCGTCGGCACGCGCGCGTGGGTGGTGCTGATGCTGGGACGCGACGACGAGGACCCGCTGTTTTTGCAGTGCAAGGAGGCCCAGCCCTCGGTGCTGGAGCCGTTCGTCGGCAAGAGCGAGTTCTCCCATCACGGCCGCCGCGTGGTGGAAGGCCAGCGGATGATGCAGTCCGCCAGCGACATCATGCTTGGCTGGCTGCGCACCACCGGGATCGACGGCGAGACGCGCGACTTCTACGTGCGCCAGCTGTGGGACTGGAAGAGCTCCGCCGACGTCGAAGCGATGGCGCCGCCGGGGATGGCGCTGTATGGGCGCATGTGCGGCGGGACGCTCGCCCGCGCGCACGCCCGCTCGGGCGACGGCATCGCGATCGCGAGCTACCTCGGACGCAGCGACACCTTCGACCGCGCGATCTGCGCTTTCGCCGAGACCTACGCCGACCAGAACGAGCTCGATCACCACGCGCTCGAGCAGGCGATCTCGAGTGGCAGGGTCAAGGCCGAGAGCGGCGTATGAAGCATCTATGAACACTTCCCCCCACACTCCCTCCGCTGACGTGCTCGTGGTCTTCGGCATCACCGGCGACCTCGCCAAGGTGATGACCTTCCATTCCCTCTACCGCCTGGAGAAGCGCGGCCTGCTGAGCTGCCCGATCGTCGGCGTCGCCGGCGACGACTGGACCGTGGAGCGACTGCGCACCCACGCCCGCGAATGCATCGAAGGGTGCGGCGAAACGGTCGACAGCGCCACCTTCGAGCGCTTCGCCGCGCGGCTGTCGTTCCTCAGCGGCGACTTCACCGACGCCGCCACCTATGAGTCCCTGGCCAAAGCGCTCGGCGACGTGAGCAGCCCCGTCTTCTACCTGGAGATCCCTCCCTTCCTGTTTGGGCCCGTGATCAAACAGCTCGCCGCCGCCGGCCTCACCAAGGGCGGGCGTGTGGTCGTCGAGAAGCCCTTCGGCCACGACCTCGCTTCCGCGCGCGACCTGGCCGCCGAAATCCACCAGTCGATCGAGGAGTCACAGCTCTACCGGATCGACCACTTCCTCGGCAAGATGGGCACCGACGAGTTCCTCTATCTGCGCTTCGGCAACACGATGATCGAGCCGATCTGGAACCGCAACCACATCGCCTGCGTGCAGATCACGATGGCCGAGAGCTTCGGCGTGGAGGATCGCGGGCACTTCTACGACCCCGTCGGCGCCGTGCGCGACGTGGTCGTCAACCACCTGATGCAGGTCGTCGCGGTGGCGGCGATGGAGGCGCCGGCTGGCGACGACGCCGAAACCTTCAAGGACGCCAAGTACGCCGTCTTCCGCTCAACCGCCAGTGCCGATCCGGGCCACTACGTGCGCGGGCAGTACGACGGCTATCTGGAGATCGACGGCGTCGCGAAGGACTCCACCACCGAGACCTACGCGGCGCTGCGCCTGGAGATCGACAACTGGCGCTGGTCGGGGGTGCCGTGGTTCATCCGCACGGGCAAGAAGCTGCCCGTCACCCAGACCGAGCTGCGGGCCGTCTTCCGCCATCCCCCCCGCCTCGGCTTCATGGAACACGGCCACCGCCGCCCCGAGCCCGACCAGCTCGTCGTCAAGCTCGACCCCTCCACCGGCACGCAGGTGATCCTCGACGCCCATCGCGCCGACGCCGGCGGGCCGCAGGCGATCACCCTCGATATGGAGTTCGCCGAGGAGGGCGGCGAGGCGCCGACTCCGTATGAGGTGCTGCTGCTGGACGCGATGAACGGCGACTCCACGCGCTTCACCCGCCAGGACTCCGTCGAAGAGACGTGGCGCATCTTCGAACCGCTGCTGAACGCCCCCCCGCCGGTGCACCCATACGCCCCCGGGACATGGGGGCCGGCAGAGGCCGACCGCCTGGTGGCCGGCTACGGCGCGTGGCACGGACCTTGGATCGCCAAATGAGCCCGCTTCGCAAGGGCGGTGGCGGGGCATGGAGGCCCCGCCCCCGGGCCATCGGGAGAGCGACGCGGCGCGCGGACGCGCCCCAAATGACCCGCCCCCACCGGACCATCCGGTGCCTCGCATGAGCGACACCGCCCCTCAGAGTGCCGCCGCGCCCTCGCCGTTTCCGCCGATCGCCGACTATGCGTTCCTCTCGGACTGCCACACCGGCGCGCTGGTGGCCCCCGACGGGGCGATCGACTGGCTGTGCGTGCCGCGCTTCGACGCGCCCTCGGTGTTCGGCACGCTGCTCGACCGCGAGGCCGGGGCGTTCCGGTTTGGGCCGTTCGGGATCAACGTGCCCACCGCTCGCGTGTACGAGCCGGGGACGAACACGCTGCTGACGACCTGGACGACCTCCTCGGGCTGGGTCGCCGTGCGCGACGCGCTCACGCTCGGGCCACGCCGCGGCGTGGACATCGTCACGCCCCACACCCGGCCCCCCACCGACGAAGACGCCGAGCACCTGCTGGTGCGCGTGGCGATCTGCCTGGAGGGCGAAGTCGAGGTGGAGCTGACCTGCGAACCGGTGTTCGACTACGGGCGCGTCCCCGCAACGTGGACCGTCGGCGAGGACGGCCACACCGCCGACGCCACCGGCGCGGGGCTGACGATCCGCCTGCACACCGACATGGCGCTCGGCGTCGAGGGCGATTGGGTGCGCGCCCGCCACGTGCTGCGCCAAGGCGAGCAGATCTACTGCTCGCTCTCGTGGGGCGGGCAGCTCGAGGGGCCCACCGACGTGGACGACGCCAACGCGCGCCTGGCTACGACCGGGCGCTACTGGCGCGAGTGGCTGGGCCGCGCGCGCCTGCCCGACCACCGCTGGCGCGAGCCGATCCAGCGCTCGGCGCTGGCGATCAAGGGCCTCACCTACATGCCCACGGGGGCGACCGTCGCGGCGCTGACGACCTCGCTGCCGGAGACCCCGGGGGGCGAGCGCAACTGGGACTACCGCTACACGTGGCTGCGCGACTCGACCTTCACGCTGCAGGCGCTGCACTACCTCAACCTCGACTGGGAGGCCCAGGAGTTCATGCAGTTCGTCGCCGACCTGCAGCCCAACGAGGACGGGGGGCTGCAGATCATGTACGGGATCGACGGCCGCCGCGATCTGGCCGAGACGACGCGCGAGGACCTCTCCGGGTATGCGGGGGCGAGTCCCGTGCGTGTCGGCAACGGCGCTTACGACCAGCGCCAGAACGACGTCTTCGGGGCCGCGCTCTCCTCGATCCTGCTGCACTCCCGCCGCTCCCAGCGTTTGCCCCGGAGGTTGTGGCCGATCGTGGAGGCGCAGGCCGAATGCGCCACGCGCGTGTGGGGCGAGCCCGATCAGGGCATCTGGGAGGCGCGCGGCGCGCCCCAGCACTACGTCTCCTCGAAGCTGATGTGCTGGGTGGCGATGGACTCCGCCGCCAAGCTCGCGGCGATGCGCGGCGACTCCGAGCGACAGGGCAAGTGGGGCGCCACCGCGGAGGAGATCCGTGCCGACATCCTCGCCAAGGGGCTCACCGACAAGGGCGTGCTGCGCCAGCACTACGACACCGACGCGCTCGACGCCTCCACGCTGCTGGCGGCGATCTTCGGCTTCCTGCCGGCCGGTGACGAGCGCCTGCACGCCTCGGTGCTCGCGATCGCCGACGACCTGACCGAGGATGGCTTTGTGCTGCGCTACCGCACGGGCGAGACCGACGACGGCATGTCCGGCAAGGAGGGCTCGTTCTTGATCTGCTCCTTCTGGCTGGTCTCGGCGCTGGCGATCGTCGGCGAAGAGCAGCGCGCGCGCGACCTGATGGAACGGCTTTTGCGCGTCGCCTCGCCGCTGGGGCTATACGCCGAGGAGTTCGACACCTCGACGGGGCGCCACCTCGGCAACTTCCCCCAGGCCTTCTCGCATCTGGCGCTGATCGAGGCCGCCTCGCGGATCATCATCGCCGAGCGGTTGGCGGAGATCTCGTGATGGGTTTCCACCACACCCCGCCCACGTCCGCCGGCGCGGAGCTGTCGTGATGGACCATTACGACGTCATCATCATCGGCAGCGGGGCGGGCGGGGGCACGCTCGCGCGCCATCTCGCGCCGTCGGGCAAGCGCATCCTGCTGCTCGAGCGGGGTCAGTGGCTGCCCCGCGAGCCGCAGAACTGGTCGGCCGCGGAGGTGTTCCTCGACAACCGCTACATCTCGCCCGACACCTGGTACGACGCCGCCGGCAAGCCCTTTCAGCCGCAGGTCCACTACTACGTCGGGGGGGCGACCAAGCTGTATGGGGCGGCGCTCTACCGGATGCGCAAAGAGGACTTCGGCGAGTTGCGCCACCACGGCGGCATCTCCCCCGCCTGGCCGATCCCCTACGAGGAGATGGAGCCCTATTACACGAAGGCCGAGCAGCTCTACGAAGTGCACGGGGCGCGCGGCGAGGACCCCACCGAACCGCCCGCGAGCGCGCCCTACCCCCACCCCGCCGTCTCCCACGAGCCGCGCATCGCCCAGCTCGCCGAGGACTTCGCCGCGGCCGGACTGCACCCCTTCCACGCCCCCTGCGGGGTGATGCTGCGCGAGGACAACATGCCCTACAGCGCCTGCGTGCGCTGCTCCACCTGCGACGGCTTCCCCTGTCTGGTGCACGCCAAGTCCGACGCCGAGGTGCTGGGTGTACGCCCGGCGCTGGAGCATCCCAACGTCACGCTGCTCACCGGGGCCACCGCCTTGCAGCTGCTCACCAATACCTCCGGGAGCGCGGTCACCGAAGTGGTGGTAGAGCGTGGGGGCGAGGAGAGTCTCGGCAATGGCGGGAAGGGAAAAAAAGGGGAAGGAGGAGGGGGGGCGCGCGAACGTTACGGAGCCGACATCGTGGTGGTGTCGTGCGGCGCCGCCAACACCGCCAAGCTGCTGCTGAGTTCCGCCACCGACAAGCACCCCGCCGGCCTCGCCAACGGCTCCGACCAGGTGGGGCGCAACTACATGTTCCACAACTCCCAGGCGGTGCTGGCGATCTCCAAAGAGCCCAACCCCACCGTCTTCCAGAAGACGCTCGGCGTCAACGACTACTACTTCGCCTCCGAGGAGTGGGAGTTCCCGATGGGCAACATCCAGATGGTTGGCAAGTCGGTGCCCGACATGTACCGCGGCGAGCAGCCCCTGATGACCAGGCTCGCCCCCACGTTCTCGCTGGAGGACATCGCCACCCACGCGGTCGACTTCTGGCTCTCGACCGAGGACCTCCCCCAGCCCGACAACCGCGTGAGCGTCGATCGCGACGGCAAGCTGACACTCGCCTATACCCCCACCAACGATCACGCCCGCGACCGCCTGCTGGAGCAGCTGCGCTCGCTGCTCGGGCACCTCGGGATGCACGAGCACCACCTGATCCCGCGCTGGGCCTACCTGGAGAACAAGATCCCCGTCGCCGGCGTCGCCCACCAGGCCGGCACCTGCCGCTTCGGCTCGGATCCCGCCACCTCGGTGCTCGACACCGACTGCCGCGCGCACGAGCTCGACAACCTGTACGTGGTCGACACCTCTTTCTTCCCCTCCATCTCCGCCGTCAACCCGGCGCTGACGGCGATGGCCAACGCGGTGCGCGTCGGCGAGCACCTGCTGGCGCGGTTGGGAGCCAATGGCCGGTGAGGCGAATGTGGCAGAGCCGAGCGCGGCCGCGGGGAGCGGCGGCGGGCTGAAAGCGGGCCGCCCGGATCGCCGCCGGGTGGTGATCGTCGGCGGCGGCGGCTTCGGCGGGCTCACCGCCGCGCGCGAGCTGGCCGGCGCCGAGGACGTGGAGGTGACCGTCGTCGACCGCGTGCACCATCACCTGTTCCAGCCGCTGCTCTACCAGGTGGCCTGCGGTGGCCTGGCGGCCGGGGAGATCGCCCCGCCGATCCGCGCCGTGCTGCGCCGCCGCCACGCCAACGTGAGGGTGCTGATGGCGCAGGCCACCGGCCTCGACCCCGAGCGGCGGCTGCTGGAGCTGGACGGCGGCGAGCAGCTGGAGTACGACAGCCTGATCGTGGCCTGCGGCGCGCGCACCTCCTACTTCGGCCACGACGAGTGGCGGCAGACGACGTGCGGGCTGAAGACGCTCGCCGACGCGCTGGCGTTGCGCGGCCGGCTGTACAGCGCGCTGGAGCGGGCCGAGCGCTGCGAGGATGCGCGCGAGCGCCAGGAGCTGCTGACGTTCGTGGTGATCGGCGCCGGGCCCACCGGCGTGGAGGTGGCGGGCGAGATCGCGATCGTCTGCAAAGACACGCTGTCACGCCAGTACACCCGCATCGGCCCAGGCGACGTGCGCGTGATCCTGCTGGATGCCGGGCAGCGCGTGGTGCCCTCGTTCAGCGAGCGGCTCTCGCGCAAGACCGCATCGCAGCTGGCCTCGCTGGGGGTGAGCATTCGCGTCGACTCACCCGTTACCGCGATCGACGCTGAGGGCGTGACGATTGCGGTGGAGGAGGCCGGACGGCGTGGGCCGGGGTCGAGTGGCGCGAGGGGTCAAGCGGGCGCGCCGGACGCCGACCATCAGACGGGTGCGCCAACCGATGGCCCCACCCACCAGCACATCGCCGCGCGCACCGTGGTGTGGGCGGCCGGGGTGCAGGCCGTGCCGTTCGCGACGACCGTGGCGCAGGCGACCGGCGCCGAGACCGACCGTGCCGGGCGCGTGCGGGTCGCATCGGATCTGACGATCGCCGGGCATCCCGAGATCTCGATGGTCGGCGATGCTATCTCGCTCGACGGTTCCGAGGGCAAGCCGCTGCCCGGCCTTGCCACGGTGGCGATTCAGCAGGCGCGCCACGTGGCAAAGGCGATCCGTGCGGGAGCGCCGAGCGCCACCACGCCGTTTCACTACCTCGACAAGGGCGCCCTGGCGGTGGTTGGCCGCGGTCGCGCGGTGTGCGCGATCCGCGGCGTGGAGCTGTGGGGGCGCCCCGCCTTCTTCACCTACCTCACGGTGCACATGTACTACCTCGGCGGCGTCCCCGGCCAGCGCCTGAAGGTGATGATCGACTGGATCACCGCACGGCTGGGGCGGCCGCAGAGTCAGGTGATCGAGGGGGTTCTGGAGCCATGACCCTCGCACGGAACACGTAGAACGACCAGCCCTGGTAGAGCAGCACCAGCGGCAGGAAGATCACCGTCACGATCGTCATCACCACCAGCGCATAGTGGCCGGAGGCGGCGTTGTTGACGGTCAGGTTGTAGGCAGCGTCGGTGCTGGACACCATCACCCGTGGGTAGAGGTCGATGAAGATCGAGCCGACCGTCGCGGCGATCGCGACCGCCGAGGCGGTGAAGGCCCAGCCGTCGTAGTCACTGCCGGCCAGGCGCGCGGCGAACAGCACGGCGATCACCGCCAGCACCTGCACGGGGCCGGGGACGTCGGTGGCGCTGTTGAGCGACAGCGTCCAGATCACGAAGCCCACCACCAGCGCGATCGCCGCCCAGCCGAGCGGCCGCGCGGCCGCGCGTGCACGCTCGCGCAGCTCGCCCGTGGTGCGCAGCTTCAGGAAGGTGGCACCGTGCAGCAGGCACAGCCCGAGCAGCGTCACGCCCGTCCACAGGCCATATGGGGTGAGCAGGTCGAAGAAGTTGCCGGTGAAGTTGTGGTGGGAGTCGATCGGCAGGCCGTTCAGCAGGTCGCCGAGACCGACGCCGATCAGCAGCGGGATCAGCAGGCTGCCGAGCGTCAGGCACCACGTCCACGTCGCCCGCCAGCGCGGATCGTCGCTCTTGCCGCGGAACTCGAACGCCACCCCGCGCGCCATCAGCGCTACCAGCACGAGCAGCAGCGCCAGGTAGAGGGCTGAGAACATCGTCGCATACCACGCCGGGAAGGCCGCGAACGTCCCGGCGCCGGCGACGATCAGCCACACCTCGTTGCCATCCCACCAGGGGCCGATCGTGTTGATCGCCACGCGCCGCTCGGTGTCGGTGCGGCCTAGCAGGGTGTGCAGCGCACCTACGCCGAAGTCAAAGCCCTCGAGCACAAAGAACCCGACCCACAGGATCGCGAGGATCACAAACCAGAGCGTGTGCAGGTGCATGCTGCCTCAATGGTGGTGGCGTCGGGGTTGTATATGTATTTTTCGGGCCCCAACCCTTCATTTTGTGAAGTGGCAGGGGCCAAAACAAACAACACTTCTTCACGCCCCAACCCTTCATTTTGTAAAGCGGTAGGGGCCAAAACAAACAACACTTCTTCACGCCCCAACCCTTCATTTTGTAAAGCGGTAGGGGCCAAAACAAACAACACTTCTTCACGCCCCAACCCTTCAT
>JBEKYV010000124.1:0-8380 GCA_049510515.1 Solirubrobacteraceae bacterium
TCCAATCAAAGCCGAGGTCGACGTCGAAGTGCTCGCGCAGCAGCTCCACACCGGAGTCGCCGATGTTCTCCTTGACCAGCACCTTCAGGCGCTCGCCGCCGGCTGAGGAGGAAGGGGAGGAGGGGGGGGCGGGGCTCGTGTGGTTGCTTTCGGCGGCGCTCATGATGCCATCCTCTCCACTACCCACTCGATACACGATGTCAGCGCCTGCACATCAGAGGGCTCGACCGCGGGGAACATCCCGATCCGCAGCTGGTTGCGCCCCAGCTTGCGGTAGGGCTCGGTGTCCACGATCCCGTTCTCGCGCAGCGTCTTGGCAACCGCGGCGGCGTCGACGGAATCATCGAAGTCGATCGTGCCGACGACCAGCGAGCGCTTCGACGGGTCGGCGACGAACGGTGTGGTGTAGGAGGTTCGCTCGGCCCAACCGTACAGGTGCCCAGAGGAGGCGCGGGTGCGCGACACGCACCAGTCCAGACCACCGCCGTCGAGCATCCAGCGGACCTGCTCGGCGAGCAGGAACAGCGTGGCCACCGCGGGCGTGTTGTAGGTCTGGTCTTTGAGCGAGTTTTCAAGCGCCGTGGCGAGCGAGAGGAACTGCGGGATCCAGCGCGGCACCGCGCTTCCCCCTGCCACCGCGTCCGTTGCTGCGGCTTCGCCCGCGAGCTTGGCGATCCGCTCCTGCGCGGCGGGGCTCAACAGTGCAACCCACAGCCCGCCGTCGGCCGCAAAGCTCTTCTGAGGAGCGAAGTAGTAGGCGTCAGTCTGCGCCACATCGACGGGGAGCCCGCCCGCGCCAGAGGTCGCGTCGATCAAAACGAGCGCGTCGCCGGCTGGCCGCACGATCGGGACCATCACCCCGGTGGATGTCTCGTTATGTGCCCAACCAACCACGTCGGCCCCGGCCTGCATGACGTCAGCCCGCGCCGGGTCGGGCGCGTCGCCGGGTTCCGCCTTTACGACCACCGGCTCCTCCAAGAACGGCGCCTCGCGCGCCACCTGGGCGAACTTTGAGGAGAACTCCCCATACGTCAGATGCAGCGAGCGGCGCTCGATCAGGCCGCACGCGGCAGCATCCCAGAACGCGGTGGCCCCGCCGTTACCAAGCGCGACCTCGTACCCATCGGGCGCCCCAAACAGCTCGCTCAGCCCGGCACGGATCTCGCCGACGAGCGCCTTGACCGGCCGCTGGCGGTGGGAGGTGCCCATCGGCGCGGCCCCTTCGCCCAGCCGCGTGAGCACCTCGGGACGGACCTTGGAGGGGCCGCAGCCGAAGCGCCCGTCGGCGGGCTTCAGCTCGGTGGGGATCGTCAACTGCTGCTCTGCGCTGGTGCTCATGGGCTTCCTCGCTTCGCCTTCGAGGGGATTACACAAGAGGTGCCCAGGCGCGCGGCGGTGCTGCTTGAGTGTCGCTTCCCGGTGGTCGCTTCCACCTCGCTGCTGCGCCAGTCGCGACAGGCGCGAGTTTAGCGGAACCTCCTCGGGGGAGGTTCTATTTTTTTCGGCCTATACCACTTCATTTTGTAAAGGGTTGGAGGCCATTCTTTAAGACAAACCACCTGCCCAGCCTCGACTGAACGACGCTCGGCCGACCTCAGAACGAGGACTGGATCCAATCCATGTGCGAGCGCAGCTCCTTGCCGACCGCTTCGATCTGCGTGTTGGCCTGCTCCTCGCGCATCCGCAGGAAGTTCTCCTGCCCCGCGCGGTTCTCCGCGATCCACTCGCGCGCGAAGTCCCCGGACTGGATCTCTCCCAGGATCTTGCGCATCGCCGCGCGCGTCTCCTCGGTGATCACCCGTTTTCCGCGCGTGTAGTCGCCGTACTCCGCGGTGTTGGAGATCGAGTAGCGCATCCCCGCAAGGCCCTTCTCGTACATCAGATCGACGATCAGCTTGACCTCGTGCAGGCACTCGAAGTAGGCCATCTCAGGGTCATACCCGGCCCCGACCAGCGTCTCGAAGCCGGCCTGCACGAGCTCGGAGACGCCGCCGCAGAGGACGGCCTGCTCGCCGAACAGGTCGGTCTCCGTCTCGTCCTTGAAGGTCGTCTCGATCACACCGCCGCGGGTGCAGCCGATCCCCTTCGCGTACGCCAGGGCGAGCGCGCGCGCGTTGCCGCTCGCATCCTGGGCGACCGCGATCAGCCCGGGCACGCCGCTGCCTTCGAGGAACTGGCGGCGCACGAGGTGGCCGGGGCCCTTGGGGGCGACCATCGCCACGTCCACGCCGGGAGGCGGAAGCACCTCGCCGTAGTGGATCGAGAAGCCGTGACCGAACAGCAGCATGTTGCCGGGGGCGATGCCGTCGGCGATCTCCGCCTCCCACACCTGGTGGTGGAGCTCGTCGGGCAGCAGGATCATCACCAGGTCGCCGCGGCTGGCTGCCTCGACGACACTCAGCACCTCGAGGCCCTGCTCGCGCGCCTTGGCGACCGAGGGCGAGGACTCGCGCAGGCCGACCACCACCTGCACGCCGGAGTCCTTGAGGTTGAGCGCGTGGGCGTGGCCCTGGGAGCCGTAGCCGATAATTGCGACGGTCTTCCCGTCGAGCAGTGAGAGATCAGCGTCGTCGTCGTAGAGCATGGCGGCAGGCTATCCGATTACGCATAGTTCGTATGTCATACGCACCAGTCGAAATCCTTACAGACAATAAGCATCATGGCCGCCGACAGGGTAGCGCGGCAGACGACCACGTCTCGTAGCCAGGCCGGTTGGCACGATCGGCGATCAGGCAAACGCGACGGCCACCAGCGAGCGGCCGGGGATCTCAAGCGTGCCGTCGGGCGACGCGTACGGGGCCAGGCGCTCCACCAGCGAGGCCTCGATCGCCTCGATCTCGGTCGCAGGCTGGGCGAGCACGAGGTCGTGCAGCTCCCGCGAGATGTCGAGCATCGTCTCCCAGAACGACTCGAACGAGGGGTGGCTCTGCACCACGTCGATCGCCTCGACGACGATTTCGGTGAAGCCGGCCTCACCCAGCAGCGCCTGCAGGCGCTCGCGGTCGCCGAGCCCGAACGGGCCGGGCGCATATTCGCTGGACTGCGCCGGGGGCTGCGCCAGCCCGCGCTCCAGCAGCTCCACCCGCGGCAGGAGCGCCCACGGGTTGGCGGCGAGCGCGTCCCACACCGCCAGCGCCACGCGCCCACCGGGGCGCAGCACGCGGCGGGTCTCGACCATCGCGGCGAGCGGGTCGGCCATCAGCATGTAGCCCCAGCGGCACAGCACCGCGTCCACGCTCGCCACCGGCAGGTCGATCCATTCGGCGTTCCACACCTGGAACTCGACGTTGGTCAGGTCGAGCTTCGCCGCGCGGGCACGGGCGCCCTCGAGCATTGCTTCGGCGTGGTCGGAGAGGATCACCCCGCCGGTGGGGGCGACAAGCTCGGCCGCCAGCAGCCCCGTCTCCCCCAGGCCAGCGGCCAGCTCCAGCACGCGCTGGCCGTGCTGGGGCTCGATCGCCTCGACCATCCAGTACGAGACCGGCGCGCCAAATTCGCGAATCGACTCCTGGCGGCGCACCCAGCCACTCGCCGCCTCCTCCCAGTGCTCGGCGCTGCGGCGCCGGTGCTCGTCGGCGGGATGCTCGCCCGCGTCCACGGGATCGCTGCCGTTGCGCGCCGCCCCTCCTGCTCCCGCTCCACTTCGATGTGATCCGGCGTCGGCCTTCATCGCAGCTCCCTTCGGCGTTCGATGAGCTCAATGTCGGCTTTCACGACAGCTCCCTTCGGTGGCTCGACATCGGCTTTCGGTGAGCTCAACGCCGGCTTTCACGACAGCTCTCTTCGCAGCAGCTTGCCCGATCGCGTGCGCGGCAACGGACCCTCAACCAACGCCACGTCCTTTGGAACCTTGTACGGAGCGAGGCGCTCGGCGCAGTGCGTGCGCAACTCCTCGCCGCGCAGCTTGACACCGTCGCGCACGACGACCAGGGCGGTGACCGCCTCACCCCAGCGCTCGTCGGGGCGGCCGATCGCCGCCGCCTCAAGCACGCAAGGATGCTCTTCGAGCACGGCCTCCACCTCGGTGGGCGCCACGTTCTCCCCCCCGCTGACGATCGTGTCAGCCTTCCGTCCGGTTACCAACAGATTCCCCTCACCATTCAATCTACCCATATCTCCCGTTCGCAACCAGCCATCCTCGCCGGCAACGCCGCGCGCGAGGGTCGGGCCGGCGACTTCGATCTCCCCATCGGCGGCGGTGCGCACGCGCGTACAGAACAGCGGCGGGCCTGCTGCAGCCGGCGCCGTGGAGCCGTTCTTGACGGCGGCAAGCGGCAGCGTGGTCACCTGCGAACAGGCCTCGGTCATGCCGTAGGTGAGACTCACCGGCACCCCGGCCGCGCGCGAGCGCTCCAGCAGAGCTGCGGGCACAGGGCCGCCTCCGGTGAGCGCGCAGCGCAGCGTGGGCGGGCACTCCAGACCGGCGTCGAGCAGGCGGGCGAGCGTGGTGGCAACCAGCGAGACGAGCGTCACCGGCGTGACAGACGAAACGTCGCCCCGTGCGGCGCGCGCCGCCGCGGCCGCTGCCCGCTTGGTGGGGGGCTCAAAAAGGTGCACATCACTCCCGGCCTCGCCCATCACCGCCCGCAGCGCGAGCTCCGTGTCGAAACGCTCGTGCACCACCGCCGTCGTGCCGTAGATCGCGCTGCGCAGCAGGATCGAGAGCCCGCCGACGTGCGAGAGCGGCAGGTTGCACAACCATCGCTCGTGCGGGTCGAGGCCGAGCGCGACCGCCGAGCCGAGCGCGCTCCAGAGGAAGTTGCCGTAGGTCAGCTCGACCGGCTTGGGCGCCGAGGTCGTACCCGAAGTGTGGATCACCGCCGCCACCGCGTCGAGGTCGTGCACCGCGCCGGCGGGAATGCCCCGCGCACCGGCGAGAGCGCCCCGCACCCCGACGACAGCGCCCCGCGCGCCGGAGACACGCAGAGGCTCGTCCACCACGACCTCCGCCCCATCCACGATTGCGGCCCGCTCGCGCTCCCCCAGGCGCAGGTCGACCGGCACAGCCACCGCCCCCAGCAGCAGGCAGGCATGCAGCGCGCACACGAAGTCGAGGCCGGCCGGCAGCGCGATCGCCACGCGCTCACCACGTGCCGCCCCCCGCGCGGCCAGCTCGCCGGCGCCCCCGCGCGCCAGCTCCAGCAACTGCGCATAGGAGCAGGCCCCCAGGGTCGTCTCGACCGCGATCGCCACGGGCGCGCTTCTGGCCGCGCGCTCCAGCCAAGCATCAACCACCATTGCCCACAGGCTAGCCTTCGCGCATGGCAACCACTTGGATCGCCGCCGGCGAGTACACCGACATCCGCTACGAGAAGACAAAGGACGGGGGGATCGCGAAGATCACGATCGACCGCCCGGAGGTGCGCAACGCGTTCCGGCCGCTGACCGTGATCGAGATCTCGCGCGCGCTCACTCAGGCACAGGAGGACCTCGATGTCGGCGCGATCGTGCTGACAGGAGAGGGGTCGCAGGCGTTCTGCGCCGGCGGCGACCAGCGCGTGCGCGGGGATTCGGGATACCTGACCGACGAGGAGATGAGATCCCCACCCACCCGCGCCGGCGTGGGGCGCTTTCACGTCACCGACCTGCACATCCAGATCCGCCGCCTGCCCAAGCCGGTGGTGGCGATGGTCGCCGGGTATGCGATCGGCGGCGGCCACGTGCTGCACCTCGTGTGCGACCTTACGATCGCCGCCGAGAATGCCCGCTTCGGCCAGGTGGGGCCGCGCGTGGGCTCCTTCGACGGCGGCTTCGGCGCGGGGCTGCTCGCCAACCTCGTGGGGCCGAAGAAGGCGAAGGAGATCTGGTTTCTCTGCCGCCAGTACGACGCCGCGGAAGCACTCGACATGGGCCTGGTCAACACCGTCGTGCCGCTAGAGCGCCTGGAGGAGGAGACGGTGGGGTGGTGCCGGGAGATGCTCGCGCTCTCCCCCTTCGCGTTGCGTTTGCTGAAGGCCTCGTTCAACGCCGCCGAGGACGGCCTCTCCGGGGTGCAGCAGCTGGCGCACGACGCCAACCTGCTGTTCTACGGCAGCGAGGAGGCCCAGGAGGGCCGCAACGCCTACCGCGAGAAGCGCACCCCCGATTTCTCGCGCTTTCCGCGGCGGGCATGACGGTGCATCCCCGTCGCCAACCACAGCCCCAGCGGGTGCCCCGGTGAATTGGTTGGGGGCCAAAAATTGAACACAACACCCCACCCCCCACCCGCCCCCGGGCGACGCGAAGCGAGTTGGACGGCGTGACCTCCACCGTGCCGATCGAGGACCGCCCGCCGCTCACGGTGCGATCTCCGAGCGCGGTGCGCATCTGGGTGATGGCGGCGCGCGTGCGCACGCTGCCGGCGGCGATCGCTCCCGTGCTGGTCGGCACCTCGCTGGCGCTCGGGGACGGCCACTTCAAGGCGCTGGCGTTCGTGGCAGCGCTGCTCGGCGCAGTGTTCATCCAGGTGGGCACCAACCTCTCAAACGACTACTCCGACGCGCGGCGCGGCGCCGACACCGAGGACCGCCTCGGCCCCGTGCGCGTGACCGCGGGCGGCCTCGTACCACCCCGCCAGGTGCTGATCGCCACCTACGTCACCTTCGGCTTGTCGGTGCTGTGCGGTGCCTATCTGATCTCGGTCGCCGGCTGGGGCCTCTTGGCGGTCGGCGCCGCCTCGATCCTCGCCGGCATCCTTTACACCGGCGGGCCGCGCCCGTACGGGTATGAAGGGTTGGGCGAGATCTTCGTGTTCCTCTTCTTCGGGATCGTCGCCGTGGCGGGGTCGTACTACGTGCAGGTGCAGCACCTGCCCTGGCAGGCGTTCGCCTGCGCGGTGCCTGTCGGCCTGCTGGCGAGCGCGATCCTCGTGGTCAACAACGTGCGCGACATCGACACCGACCGCCGCGCCGGCAAGCGCACGCTCGCGGTGCGCCTCGGCCGCCAGCGCACGCGCGGGCTGTACACCGCGATGCTGAGCATCGCCTTCCTCGCTGCGCCGTTGCCGTGGGCGCTGGGCTCGATGACCGCCTGGCTGCTGCTCCCATGGGCCGCGATCCCACTGGCGCTGTCCCTGATCGGCGTGGTGCGCACCCGCATCGACGGCCCTGCGCTGAACGGGGCGCTCGCGCGCACCGGCCTGCTGCAGCTGCTGTTCTGCCTGCTGTTCGCCGCCGGGATCCTCGCCAGCGGAGGCATCGGCGAGTAGGGAACGCACTGGGCATGCGGATGACCGTCACGGAGCGTACGCTGCGCCTGCGCAGGCCGCTGCAAACCTCCTACGGCGCGGTGCACGAGCGACGAGTGCTGGCGGTGACGCTGAGCGATGCCGACGGCGTGGATGGCCACGGCGAAGCGGCTCCGCTGGAGCCCTACGACGGCGTCAGCATCGCGCGGGTGCGTAAGGCATTGGAGGCATACCGGCCGGTGCTGATGCAGTCGGCGACGGCCAACGGCGCGCAGCTGATCGAAGCGTGCCGGCGCGTCGATGACCTCCCCGGCGCGCTGGCCGCGATCGACCTCGCACTGTGGGACCGCGCCGGGCGGCGCGCGGGCAGGCCGGTGGCGGCGCTGCTCACCGACGGGGTGGGCGGGCTTCCAATCTCCGAGATCCAGGTCAACGCGACGGTTGGCGCGACCGACCGCACGGGCGCCGCCGAGCAGGCCGCGCGCGCTGCGGCGCAGGGGTATGAGTGCGTGAAGCTGAAGGTAGGCGTCGGCGACGACGCGGGGCGGGTGGCGGCGGTGCGTGCCGCCGTGGGCCCCCATACTGCGCTGCGCCTCGACGCCAACGGCGCGTGGGACGTGGAGGAGGCGGTGCGCGCGATCGAGGCGCTGACCCCCGTGGGCCTCGAGCTGGTCGAGGAGCCCACCCACGGCCTGCAGGCGGTGCGCGAGGTGCGCGAGCGCGTGGCGGCACGCGTGGCGATCGACGAGACCGCGGCCGAGCACGGAGCGCTCGGCGCGGGCGTGGCCGACGCGGTGTGCCTGAAGATCTCCCGCTGCGGCGGCATCGCCGGCCTGCTCGCCGCCGCGGCGCTCGTCAGGGCCTCCGGCGCGGAGGTCTACCTCGCCTCGACGCTCGACGGCCCACTCGGAGTGGCGGCAGCCGTGCACGCCGCCGCCGCCCTCGCCTCGCGCGGCCCGCTGCCGGCCTGCGGGCTGGCGACGCTCAGCCTGTTCGAAGGGCTGGAGGAGGAGGGGGGTGTTGCTCTGCCCGTGCGGAACGGCCGCATCGCGGTGCCCGGAGCCCCAGGGTTGGGGGTTGGCGCGCCTCAGAGCGCCTGAGCGACCGCCGCCGGATTCTCCAGCGGCAATCCGTGGCCCCCGGGCACGACGATCAGCTCGCCCGCCGGCAGCAGCTCGGCGAGCCGCCGCCCCAGTGCCAGGAACTTCCCGTCGC
>JBEKYV010000125.1:0-8357 GCA_049510515.1 Solirubrobacteraceae bacterium
GAACACCTCCGCCTCGACCCCCGGGAAGGGGTGCGTGCAGGAGCCCGGCTTGGTGGCGGTGATGCCCGGCAGCGGCGTGATCATGATCGCCCCGGTCTCGGTCTGCCACCAGGTGTCGACGATCGGGCAGCGCCCGCCGCCGATCACTTTGTGGTACCACAGCCACGCCTTCGGGTTGATCGGCTCGCCAACCGTGCCCAGCAGCCGCAGCGTCGAGAGGTCGTGCTCGTTTGGCCACTGCGCGCCCCACTTGATGCAGGCGCGGATCGCCGTCGGCGCGCAGTAGAGGATGGTAACCCCGTAGCGCTCGATCAGCTCCCACCAGATGCCCTTGTTGGGGTAGTCGGGGGCGCCCTCCCACATCACCGAGGTGGCGCCGTTGCATAGCGGGCCGTAGACGATGTAGGAGTGGCCGGTGACCCAGCCGACGTCGGCCGCGCACCAGTAAACGTCTGACTCCGGCTTGAGGTCGAACACGTAGCGGTGGGTGGCCGACACGCCGGTGAGATAGCCCCCGGTGGTGTGCAGGATGCCCTTCGGCTTGGCGGTCGACCCGGAGGTGTAGAGGATGTACAGGGGGTGCTCGGCGTCCAGCGGCTCGGCCGGGCACTCCGCCGCGGCCGCGGCGAGGATCTCGTCGTAGTACACGTCGCGGCCCTCGCGCATCTCGCAAGGCGTTCCCTTGCTCCTGACGACCACAATCTTCTCGAGCGTCTCGAGGTCGCCCATCACCTCGTCCACCCGGTCCTTCACCGCCGCGGTCTTGCCCTTGCGCGCGGCGCCGTCCACGGTGATCAGCACCTTCGCCTCGGAGAACTCCATCCGCTCGCGCACCGCCTCTGCGGAGAAGCCGCCGAAGACGACGTTGTGGGGGGCGCCGATGCGCGCGCAGGCGAGCATCGCCACAACCACCTCGGGGATCATCGGCAGGTAGATCCCGACCACGTCGCCGCGGCGCACGCCGAGATCCTTCAACGCGCTGGCGAAGCGCTGCACCTCCGCGAGCAGCTGCGCGTAGGTGAGGTCGCGCTCCTGGCCCTCCTCGCCGCGCCAGTGGAAGGCAACCCGCTCGCCCTTTCCCTCCAGCACGTGGCGGTCCAGGCAGTTGTAGGAGGCGTTGAGGCGACCTCCGGTGAACCACTTGTAGAAGGGCGGGTTGGAGTCGTCGAGCACCGTTTCCCAGGGCTCAAACCAATGCAGCTGCTTTGCCTGCCCCGCCCACCATGCCTGCGGGTCGCGTGCGGCCTCCTCGTACACGGCGGGGTCCGACAGCAGCGCCTGCTCGCGGAACTCCGCGGAGGGCTCAAACGTCTCCACCTCCAGCAGCTCCGCGAGCTCACGGTCGAGCGCCTCCCCTGTAGCCGACGTTGGTTCAGTCGCCATCTCCGCCCTTCTTTCTCAGTCGCGTTTGCCCAAGGCACCACCGCTGCCAGGGTAGGGCCGCGCTCTCAACCCCAAGGCATCGGCCCTACCAGGGTAGGAGCTCCCTCACTCGCGTTTGCCCAACGGCACCACCGGCAGCATGATGCGGCCAAACGTCGAGTTGACGACGGCGGCACACGACGCATACCACGCGGCGGCCGCGGTCGCCAGGCCGAGGTAGCCACCCCAGTGGGTGACGGTCGCGTGCGGGCCCACCGCGCCGATCGCCAGCAGGATGAAAGTGATCGTCAGCAGCACGAACACCGTCAGCACGGCCAGGTTGACGCGCAGCGCCGCCACCGTCATGTAAGCGGTGAAGATCGCCCACGCCCACAGGTACACGCCGATCGCGTGCCCGGCGTTGCCGCCGATCGACTTGGCGTAGAAGACGTTCAGCGCCCAGAACGAGATCCAGAAGGCCCCGAATGAGCAGAACGCCACGGCACCGAAGGTGTTGCCGGTGCGGAACTCCCACATGCCGGCGAGCAGCTGCACGATCCCGCCGTAGGCGAGCGCCAGGCCGAGCACGACCGGGAAGCCCTTTTCATCGACGAGGTTCGAGTTGAACATCGAGAGCACGAACGTCGTCATCGCGAAGCCCGCGAGACCTAGCGGGCCGGGATCGGCCGGCCTCCACAGGGTCGCCTGCGCGGCCTCACCGGGTGGTGGCTCCCGACGCGGGATCGACTGAATCGAGTCGGGACGATGAATAGATGCTGCCTCCATGGGACCCTCCCTCCAGCCAGCCCTCCTGGGGGCGGCTCAGGACGCTTTGTGGATCGTTGTCGAACGGGGAAGGGGGAATGTGACGATTCCCACGTTCTAGGTCAATGATTCCCGCTTGGGGGGATACCCAAACCCTTTACAAAGTGAAGTGGTTGGGTCCGAAAAGATTGTTGTTCGATCGACACCCCAACCCTTTACAAAGTAAAGTGGTAGGGGCCCAAAAGATTGTTGTTCCGTCGACGCTCCAACCCTTCAAAAAATGAAGTGGTGGGGCCGGAAAGATCTATTCGTTCAGCACCCAAACCCTTCATAAAGTGAAGTGGTGGGGTCCGAAATGAATACAACTATCCGCGGGCGCCCCGCTTGCGGCGCCGCTTCGACGAGCCCCCGCCGCGAACGGGCTGCATCGGATCGGGCGCCACATCGCCCGCCGTTCCGTTGGCGCCCCCTTCAAGGCTTGGCTGCGTGCTCGGACGGGCGCCCGGCTGCCCCAGCCCACGGCGACCGCCGCCGCCGCCGCCCGCATCGCGCTGAGCACGCGCTTCGGCCGCCGAGGGCCACGGGCGCGCTTCGCCGGCCGCCCACGCCGCCGGGTCGCCACCCGGCCAGCGCCCCATCAGCAGGATGCCCACAGTCACCATCCAGAAGGCGGGGATCAACTGCTGCACCTCCCCCAGCGCCAGCCCGAAGGGGGTGAAGGCGAGCAGCGCCGCGAAGATACCCAGATACATCGTCCAGCGGGCCATCAGCCCGGTTCGCGTGGCGCCGAGCGTCACCACAACCATGCCCGCCGCCAGCGCCAGCCCGGCGGCCAGCCCGATGTACTCGCTCGCTTCCAGCACCGCGCTCTGCGTCAGCGCGTGGTTGACCGCTTCGGCCGTGAAGTCGTGGCCCGTCACAAAGCTGTGCGCGTTCAGAACCTGCGCGAGCGGGTGGGCGATCGATACGAGCACCATCCCCCCTCCCCCATAAAGAACCAGCGGCTGCGCGGCCCTGCTCGTCTCCGGTCGGCGGAAGCGCACGGCGCTCAGCAGGAACAGCAGCACCAGGATCAGGAAGAGGATCGCCACCGCCTGCAGCACGTTGCCGGCGATCAGGCCGAAGGCGTGGTGGTCGATGAACCGCACCTCGGCCGCGCCCGGGCTCACCGCGGGGTTGGCTTCGCCGCGCAGCGCCGGCGCCAGGCCCTGGATCGTGCCGACCGTCGGCAGGCCGTGCAGGGTTGTGCTGACGATCACGCCGCCCAGCAGGAACAGCACGCCGCCGGCGATCGATGGCACGCCGAGGCGGTTGCGGCGATAGGTCTCGTGCTCGACCCGCGCGCGAATCTGCTTTTTGTCGGGCTTGAAAGGCTGCCCGGACGGTTCCTCGTCGTTGTTGCGGGGCATGGGGCAGGCCAGTGTAAGGGGAATCAAAAAGCGAGGGGCCCAGCTCGCCGGCCTTCGGCCGGCTGCGCCACCCTCTTGGACGCTAGGATGAGCGTCATGGAGGGTGGCGGTCTAGGAGACCTGTTCGGCGACCCCGAGGAGCTGCAGCGGCGCCTCGCCGACTTCGCGATGCAGATGCAGGGCCAGCAGCGCCTCGCCTGGGCCGACAACGCGATCAAGCTCGCCGTCGACATGACGGTGGCCGCCGTCAACCGCATCAACGTGCAGGGCAGCCCCGAGGCGCAGGCGGAGCAGATCCGCGCGGTGATGGCCACCGTCTTCCCCGAGGCGGTCACACTCGTGCGCGAGGCGCGCGAGGGGCTTCAGTAACGAGGCAGCTCACGCTCGTGCGAGGTGCGCGCGGGGCTTCCGTAGACGAGGGTCACGCCCGGGCGCGAGGCGCGCGCGGGACTTCGGGAGGCGAGTCGTCGTCCACCAGCAAAACGCCCGCCCGCTCAGCGCGACGCTCGGCCTCGCGGGAGGCGTGCCCGGCGGCGATCACCTCGCGGAAGGAGCGGAAGCGGAAGATGAACACCACCGCGCCGAGCCCCACCAGCGCGGTGAGGGTGGCGATCGCGATCTGCTGGCCCACCGAGTAGGCCGCGACCGCCGCCGTGCCCGCCGCGCTCGCGGCAAACACCTTCACCAGCAGCGCCTGCTGCACCCCGGCGCCGCCAGGCGTGAACGGCACCGCGCCGGCGACCTGGTTGACGCCGAACACCAGCAGCACGTTCTCGACCGAGCCGCCCACGCGAAAGGCGTCGAGCAAAAACCAAAAGGCGGCGAAGCGGCACAGCCACCCGAGCGCCTGCAGCGCCGCCACTTCGCGCAGGTAGCGGGGCCGGTCGGTGAGGATTGTGAGGCCCTGGCGGACACGCTCCCAGAAGGCCTGCACGCGCACCGACAGCAGCGCGAACGCCACCAGGCCGAGGATCGCCAGGGCGGTGATCAAAAAGAGCGTGAAGCGGAAGTGCGCCGCCAGGTAGGAGATGTCGAAGGAGCCCAGCTGCGAGAAGTCCGGCGGCTTGGGGAACACGCCTTGGGTGAAGGCGAAGATCAGCACCACCACGCCCACCGTGGCGTCGAACACCGACTCCACGAAGAACGCCGACGCCACGGTCGGGTAGGAGGAGCCGGGGATCGAGCTGCGCGTGAGGAACAGCTTGATGATGTCCCCGCCGCGCGCCGGCACCACGTTGTTGAAGCCAACGGCCGCCCAGTACGCGCCCCAGATCCGCCGCCACTGGAAGCTCACCGCCGGGTACGCCGCGCGCAGGCTGTTGAAGAAGGCCCGCGAGCGCAGCGTCAGGTTGAGGCTGAAGAAGGCAAGGCCGAGTATCAGCGCGCCCCAGTGGACGGCGGCCAGGTCGGAGAAGAACTGGCTGGCCGCTTCCAGGAAGGCGCTGACGCTGTGGCCGATCGAGGTCGAAGCGAGGGGCGGGGACACGCCTCAAGCGTACGGGCCTTGGCGGGTGCCCCACCTCAAATCTCGTCCTCGTCCTCCTCGATCGGGTCCTCGTACTCGTCGAGGTCCAGCTCCTCGTCGGTGCCCAACTCCTCGTCGTCCTCCCACTCCTCGTCGTCGAACTCATGCTCGGGGGCCTCGAGAATGGTGCCCAGCGACATGCCGCTCTCCTTTCAGGCTCGCTCGTGATTGCTCGTCTTGTGCATACCCGGTTCCCGGGGAAACGGGCGCATCATAGTTCTACAGCAGCCACGGCATGTGAACGATCGACGCCCCTGATCGCGCAGACCCTTGTGAACGATCCGATCGCGCAAACCCCCGTCTTCGATCACCGCTCGGATCGGGCAGACCCCTCCTCAGCCACGCCCGCTCGCGCAGAAGCTCTGCGAGCGCAGATTCTCCCACACGGCGCCGGGATTCAGCCGGTCTTCCTCCCGTTCGCGATCGGCTTCGCGCTGGCGCAGCCATACCGTGTATGGATCGGCGGGTACGATGCGCCCGGGCCTGAGCACCTGCGCGTCGTGACGGCTGGCCGTGCGGCTCGGCCCGTCCTGCGCGGATAGCGCGATGCTCCGCGGGCTCGCGGTTTGGCCGGTCGATGAGGAGTGTCGCACTGTGTGTTTGAGAGCTTGAAGCGGTCGCATTTCAACAGTCTCCTGACTCAGTCGTCGCTTTTTGGTGAGTGTGGATGGGCGATTCACATTTCGCGAAGACACACTTTGAGGCGCCGCCCGCGTTCGGGCGAGATGGCAAGAATGCACCCGCCACCGACAATTCTCACGGGGGTTGGACGAACGAATTAGCGACCTCCCTGTGGGGCCTACACACATGTCGTCCGGGGCGTTGAAAGAGCTGCCCGAATCGGGCAGTTAGCCTGGATTATCGGTGCACTAATCTACCCCCTACCGACAATCCAGGTTAGTGTCGCTGCGGTCTGCGCTATGTCCCGCGCCCTGATCTCGATGCTCCGCTGGGCGAGGGTTTGACGCCCTAGGGTTCGTGGGCCCTACGCCAGCATCGACAGCAGCGCCATGCGGATCGGGACGCCGTTGGCGGCCTGCTTGAAGTAGAGCGCCTCTGGTAGGTCATCCACCTCATGGGCGATCTCGTGGATGCGCGGTAGGGGGTCGAGCAGCAGCTTGATCTCCGAGTTGCGCACATCACCGGCGGCGATGCAGTAGCGCTCGCGGTAGGTTGCTGCCAGCTCCTGGTCGGCGATGCGCTCGACCTGGAAGCGGTTGACGTACACGATCTCGCACGCCAGCAGCTGTTGCATGTCGCTGCTCTGCTCCACCCGCAGTCCCTTTTCGCGCAGGTCGCTCAGGTCCCGTTCATCCAGCCACAGCTCTTCGGGGCCAACCAGCAGCACGTCGTTGTCGGGGTAGTGGGAGAGGCCGCGGCAGAGCGAGTGGATCGAGCGCGAGTGGCGGGGGTCGAAGCCCATCCCCACCCGCAGCGAGTGCAACCGCCCCAGCTCTCGCTCGATCGTGTACATGTCGATCAGCGCCTGCGTGGGGTGCTCGTTGGGGCCGTCGCCGCCGTTGATCAGCGGTACCGGGCTGATCTCCGACGCGCGCTGGGCGATGCCCGCCGCCTCGTGGCGCAGGACGATCAGGTCGGCGTAGCTGCCGACCACGCGCACCGTGTCCTCGATCGACTCGCCCTTCGACAGCGAGGAGGACTCAACACCGCGGTGGGAGATCACCGCCGCCCCCAGTCGCGCCGCGGCGGCGCTGAAGCTGAGGATCGTGCGCGATGAGGGCTCGAAGAACAGCAACGCAACCACCCTGCCAGTGAGGCTCGAGAGGCGCGTCGGGATCCGCAGGGCGGCGGCCATGTCGTCGGCCGTCGCGAAGATCTCGCGGGCCAGCTTGTCGTCGACCTGGTCGATCGAGATCAGGTGACGGGGCATTGCCGGGGAATATATCCGGCGTCTCCCTCACCTGGGCGCCAGGGGCTGTCTCGGGTAGAGCACTTCTTTTTGGGCCCTTACCAAATAAGACTAGGTCTCAATCTTATTTGGTTATAGGCGCAAAGTGAAAGCTATGCCAAGGCCAGCACCCCGGTCTCCAGCGCCAGCAGCTGCTGCTTACGTGGGAGCCCTCCGCCGTAACCGGTGAGCGTGCCGTTCGCACCGATCACGCGGTGACAGGGGATGACGATCGCGATCGGGTTGCGATTGTTGGCACCCCCCACCGCGCGCGCCGCGCCGGGCTGGCCTACTGCGGCGGCGATCTCGCCGTAAGAGGCGGTCTCGCCGTAGGGGATCGCCTGCAGCTCGCGCCACACGCTGAGCTGGAAGGGCGTGCCGCTGGGGGCGAGGTCGAGGTCGAACTCGTGGCGCTCGCCCACGAAATACTGCTCCAGCTGGCGGCGCAGCGGCGCCAGCGCCTCCTCGTCGCGCGCCCAGCTCGAGTCGCGCGCCGGCAGGCGATGGCCATCGTGGAAGTGCAGGCCGGTGATCCGCCCCGCAGCGTCGGCGCTGGCCAGCAGCTCTCCGACTGGACTGTCAATCGTTGTGTATCTCATGCCCCCACTCTGACACCCACCGGCGGCGGATGCTGGCGGAAATCGGACGGGATAGATGTGGGGAGCGTCGGTGTCTGATTTCCGCTGGCCCCGCCCCTCATACTGATGTTCATGAGCACCGTCGACACGCCTGACACCGAGGACTTCGACGCGCGCTACCGCGTGCTCGGCAGCCGCGACCACCGCTTCGACGGATGCTTCTTCGTGGCCGTCACCTCCACCGGGATCTACTGCCGCCCCAGCTGCCCCGCGATCGTGCCCAAGCGGCGCAACGTACGCTTCTACCCCACCGCCGCCGCTGCCCAGAGCGCGGGCTTTCGCGCCTGCCTGCGCTGCCATCCGCACGCCGCCCCGGGCTCACCGGAGTGGAATCGTCGCGGCGACCTCGCCGCGCGCGCGATGGGGCTGATCGCGGATGGGGTCGTCGACCGCGACGGCGTCCACGGGCTCGCGCGGCGCCTGGCCTACAGCGAACGCCACCTCACGCGCCAGTTGACGGCCGAGCTCGGGGCGGGCCCGCTCGCGCTCGCCCGCGCACAGCGGGCGCAGACGGCGCGCATCCTGATCGAGACGACCACCTTGCGCCTGATCGACGTCGCCCACGCAGCCGGCTTCGCCAGCGTGCGTCAGTTCAACGACACGATCCGTGCCGTGTTCGGACGTACCCCCACGGAGCTGCGGCGCAAAGCGTCGGGGCGTCGCCACAATGGACCGGCGGAGCCGGCGGTGGTTGGGCCGCGAGTCGGTGGGCTCCCCATCGTTGTGCGTCTCGCCCACCGCGAGCCGCT
>JBEKYV010000126.1:0-8351 GCA_049510515.1 Solirubrobacteraceae bacterium
CGATCCGGCGGAGGCGGTGGGCACGGTGGTCGAACGCGGCACCGGCGTCCACAGTCGTCAGGAAGGGGACCGAGTGCTGTTGTCCTGCATCTCGGCCTGCGGGCACTGCCGCTTCTGCCGGGAAGGGCGGTTCGGCCAGTGTCTCGAGGGCGGGGGTTGGATCTTCGGTCACCTGATCGATGGGCTCCAGGCCGAATACGCGCGCGTTCCGTTCGCGGACAACTCCGTGTACAAGGTGCCGGCAGAGCTCTCAGACGAGCAGGTCCTGTTTCTCGCCGACATCCTGCCGACCTCCTTCGAGGTGGGGGTGCTCAACGGCATGGTGTCCCCTGGCGACACTGTCGCGATCGTCGGCGCCGGCCCGATCGGCCTCGCGGCGATCCTCACCGCGCGCCTGTACACCCCCGGGCGGATCGTTGCGATCGACCTCGCCGACAGCCGCCTGGAGAGCGCCACGCGCTTTGGCGCCGACACGACAATCAACAATGGCCGCGAAGACGCCGTCGCGCGGGTGATGGAGCTGACCGACGGCCTCGGCGCCGATGCCGCCTTCGAGGCGGTGGGCGTCCCCGAGACCTTCGAACTGGCCACCGAGCTGATTCGCCCCTGCGGCAGGGTGGCGAACATCGGCGTGCACGGCAGGTCCGCGCACCTGCACCTCGAGAAGTTGTGGATCCGCGACGTGACGATCACCACCGGCCTGGTGGACACCTTCAGCATCCCCCAGCTGATGCGCCTGATCGCGAGCGGACGCCTGGACCCCTCCCTGTTCGCCACCCACCGTTTCCCGCTGGGCGACACGATGGACGCCTACGACGTATTCGCCGACGCCGCCAACTCAGGCGCGCTGAAGGTCGTGCTCGAGGGCGCAAGCGGCGGTGCGAGTGCCGCGGTCCCTGCACACGCCGGAGCGGTTGCCTGAGACGTTTGCAAGTAGAAATGGGCTGCTGCTGGAAGGAGTAGCAGCCCCCACCAGCCGCCGAGGCCGCGGGCTCCTTCTTTTTGGCCCATCCGGGGACCGCGTGCTCGCTTTAGTCGATCAGCCCTTGATCTCGTTATGAATCCGAGCCACCATCGGCTCGTTCATCTCGACGCCCGCCGCCGCGAGGATCGGCAAAAGGGTTACCCCGAATGCCTCGAATGCCTCGCGTGACTCCCAAACGTCGAAAACCTGGATCTCGCCATCCGTCTCAAGGGCGACGTGGGAGATACGTCCGTCGGGGGCTCCGGCACCCGCCTCCTCAAGCTGGACAAGCGTCGTGTCGTACCGCTCCTGCGTAAAGCCCTTGGCAGTGATATAGAACCCGAGCGCCATTCGATCCCCCTTCGCGCGGTCTGCGCGGTGGTTTATCCAGCGATGCCATGGACTGTACTCCACGGACCGACGATCGTGGGCGCCGACTGAAGCCTGGGCCGCCCGCGGAGGGCGCAGCCGGGCGCGTGAATGCTCGTCAATCCGAGAGGCGCCCAGATCCTAGCCATTTATCAATCCGACCCGTCCTCCAAAGCTCGGGCCATTACGGTCTTCCGGTCTTAGAAGCCGGCACTTGAGTACACCCCAACCCAAGCGAAGAGGCTCGTCGTGGCACCCATTGTGCGCAGCATTTTCGGGTGCGTTTCAGGATCAGCAATTGGCCCGCCCCACCAACTCGAGAGCCAGAGTCCGTGCCCCTTGCCGGCGTTCGTGGCCGCAGCCGCCGCGTTGACCTCCGCGAGCGTCAACCAGTAGGGCTCGCCGGTTGCCTGCCCGTAGGCCATCATCCACTGCATAAAGATCGCGTCGTACTCAGGCCCGTAGTTATATTCGTAGCCATATTTGTCGACGTGCTGCTCGGCGAGCGTGGCCGCCACTCGTCCTGCCTGAACGCAGTAGCCTTCTCCCTCCCCGTCCCGACACAGTAGGTACTGCGCGTAGATCAGGGGAGCCTGCACGTAGTCGTTCACCGATTCCGGCTGGTTGGGCATCTCGAGGTAGAACTGGCGTTCATCGTGGTTGTCGTTGGCGTTTGCCCAGTCGACATACATCTTCACGTCTTCCAGCTGCCAGCGTTCGTGGTCTTCGCCGTAGAGCAGAATGCCCAAAAGACCGTCGGACGCGAGAGCGGGTCCTGAGTGGTAGGGATGGCTCGTATTCCACCACATTCCCCCGCCGCTCTTGTCCCAGCCGCGGGCGGCGATGAAGTGAAACGCGCGCTGGGCGTCAAAGAGCCAACGGCGCTCGTGGGTGGCCCTGTAGGCGTCGAAGAACGCGAGCCCCTCCCAGCCGTTGTCGTCGAAGAACGCTTGAACATTTCCTGCACGGTCTCCCGGGTAAGGGGCGTAGCCGCCAAGCGCACCGTCCCAGTAGCGCTCGTTCGCACGCGCGAAACGGTCTACGAGCGCTCGGTGGGCCGATGAGGGCGAGGCCATCTCAAGCGCGTCGGCCGTCTCGAATAGCGGTACCTCACCCCAAATAGTGACAAGTGGATAGGGCCCGTGGGTGCAGCGGAGGTATTCGCAGTACCAGGCGCCATGGCGCCAGTGCGAAGCCTGACTAACCCCAGCTTCGGCAAGCTGCTGGTAGGCGAACAAACGCGGGGGCGGAAGTTCGACAGACGGTTGGCGCCACGGGGTGAGCGGCTGGAAGCCACCAAGCCCCGTTTCGCTTGCGAGTGCCATTGACGCCACAGGCGTAGCCGCCAAAGACGCACCTCGGGGGCTCCCGTTCGCTCCCGCCGCCGGCGCCCCGCAGGCAAACGCCAGCCCGGCCACGGCGATCGTCACGGCAGCTGCCGTGACAATCCCACAGGCCGATTTGTGTATTGGCGGTCTCACCGTCTACCTCCCGACTCCCCTAGCTCTAGTTGGGAGTCATGACGCCTTGGTCAAGTGACGCAGCCTACCAGTGCGCGCTCCGGAGCCCGCACTCTGGAGCCCGCACTCCGGAGCCGCCGATTGGAGTCCGCGATCTACAATGGCTACTGGTACTGGGGGCGCCCGACGGTCGATGAGCTGCACCGCGACTTGCGCGAGGTCATGCGCGACCTGGGCCCCGACTTCGATCTGGGCGCACCAGGGCTGCGCGAGGCCCGGGATCGCGCGAGCGCGCAGTGCCAAGCTCAGCGTAGGCGGACGGTGCTGATCCTTTCGATCTCGTGTACGAGCCCTTCTGCTTCGGAGAGCGCGACGGGAGGCTCTCCGGGCAGCGTGATCGACGGTGCGGGGACGCACGCCTCGGGGGTGTCGGTGAAGGTGGCAAGCAGCGGGCCATGTTCTCCTTCGCTGAAGCTCAACGACAGTGACCGCGAGGTTCGACCGACTCCCTCCGCGGGGCAGTTTACGGCGCTGCCGGCCGATTCGTCGACGGGCAGTTCGTCGACGTCCTGCACGATCGTGCGCACGAGCGTTGACTTGCGGATTATCACCGGCGGCGGTTCACTCTCGCGGGAGGGCCGATCGGTGACCGTGATCGTGACCGCGCCGACGTTTGCGCCGAGCAGCGAGTAGCTGGGACGGGCGCGCTCCCACGAGGCGGCGGCGGTGACCCGCACGATGAAGCTGTTGGCGCTCGCGCCGCGGCGCGCAACGTAGACGCCGAGCACGCGCAGTCGCAGCGCGCAGCTCCCCCTCGGCAGACGGAATTCCTCACCCCAGAAGTTCACCGATTCACGCTTCTCGATTTCAGGCAGCGATTCGTGGCCGTGGGGCGGCGTGAACGACGAGTCGCCGCTCGTGGAGAACACCTCGCGCGTCCCGGCGGGTAGATGCGCGGCGACATACGCAAAGACCCTGCTGGGCTGCGCAGATGTGGCCCATACGGAGCTACGCGCCACCAGTTTGGCGCGTTCTTCGGTGCCCAGCGACGCGGCGGGCGTGCGGATCGAGCCCAGCAGCTTCGCCTGCCCGGCCGGCACCCTCCTCAGACGAGTGGCTCCCCCGGGCAGCACCGCCGCCCTCAAGGCGCTCCGCACCGAGCGAGCCGCGATCAGCGCGCGTGCGCTCGGCGAGGCCAGTGGTTCGCCGGGCACATCGGGAGCGTTGGCGCGAATGGCCGCGGCGTGCACCTGGTGCACCGGCGAGCAGCGCTCGTAGGGCTGGATGTCGACTTCGTTCTCGCCGCCGGGGAACGCGTAGGAGGCGCGCGAGTAGTACAGCAGACCGTCGGCGCAGCCAACGATGCGTTTCAGCGTGAGCGCGCCCTTTTCGACGATGAACTTGCCCGAGGCGCAGTCCGGCTTGCAGTCGTTCTCGTGGATCGTGACCGACGCGCCCGACCGTGCTGACCCGTAGCCTTCCGGGCGGCTGTTGAAGTAATCGACTTCGCTGACGTAAAGGTCGCCATCGCCGCAGGCGAGCGTGATACTGGCAGGGCGGAAGGTGTGCCCGCGACAATCCTTGTTGGCAACATAGATGCGCGGATGGCGCTGGGGTGCGCCGTGGGCCGCCACAGCCGCCCCCGCGCTGACGGCGCAGGCTGCTGCCGCAGCGATGCCAAGCACCGCAAGCGAAGCCAAAGAGACCCTCGTGCGGACGGTCATGACTTTCCTATTACCCCACATTCCGGCTCTGAGGCCACGCCAGCTGGATCACCGGATGTGCACGCGTCGAATGTCACTCGTTCGCTGAAAGTGTGTGTAGCTCTGTCCCCTTGGTGAGCTCGCCGGACCTCACCATGTTCGACACCTCCGCGCCGATCGTGCCCCGGTCGGCGTTCAGTCCCTTGGCCATGTCGCCGGTAGTTCCATGCGGATGCTCCTTGACGTATCCAATAATGCGCCCGTCGATGTCGTCCTTGTGCCGGCGGGCTGTGGCCCGGCGGTCGCTGGCACGACGCGCGGTTGCACGACGCGTAGAGCGCTGGGGCACCACTGGCGGCACAACGAGCGCCGAGTCCGCCGAGGCTGCTCCGTCCACAATTCGCTGCATTTGTATTGGCTGCGTTTGCATTCCAAGAACCTCCTGACCCTCATGGAGGTGCCGCGCGCGAGGAAGAGGGCTCGAGACCCGACGCGTGGATCATTGAGCTAGGCCCCGGGGTCTCGATCATGGCCTCGAGCCCCACACCTCGGCGTGGTCGCGCTCCGGTGATTTTCGGGCCTTTGAGGCTGAAGTCCCGCCCCGCAGGGTCAGCTCAACCACCCATGCTATCCCTTTTCGGGTCGCCCCCGACCGGCTCGTCGGACAGGTTTCCCCCGTTGCGTGTTGGTGGGCGGCGCTCCAGCTGACCTGCCCGTCGATTTCCTGCTCCGGCGTGCTACGCTGTGCGACATGCGGACCGTCACACACCGCGAGATGCGAAACCAGAGCGGTGAGATCCTGCGTAACGTCGCCGATGGGGAGACGATCCAGGTCACCAATCATGGCCAGGTTACGGCACTGATCGTTCCCCCGGGCACCGATACGCTCACGGAGCTCGTATCGCGAGGGCAGGTGCGAGTGGCGCGACAGCCGCCCTCCAGCTTGCGATCGGTCGCCCGACGCAAGAGCACCGCCTCAAGCCAGGCGATCGTGGCCGACGTCCGCGGCCACTGGTGACGATCGCCTACTTGGACACCTCAGCCGCCATGAAGCTCGTCCTCGACGAGCCACAATCCGACGCGCTGACCGCGGAGCTGGCCGCGCGGGACGACCGGCGACTCGTCTCCTCATGGTTACTGCACACTGAGATGCACTGCGCCGCAGGGCGCCGCCCTCAAGATGTCGACGTCGACGCGGTTCGGGCCGTGCTCGATTCCGTGAACCTAATCGACCTCACACGCGGTGACCTGCTGGCAGCCGGCACCCACGCGCCGCTGCGATCCAACGACGCGATCCACCTCGCCGTCGCACTCAGGGTCGGCGCGGATGAGATCGTCACCTACGACGGGGAGCTTACCCAGCGGGCGAGCTCAGCCGGCCTGCCCGTGCTGTCACCGGGCACCGTCTCCTACCAATGACCTCATTTCGTCCTGCGCTGCGGCCATGATGCCTGGGGTGATGAGTGGTGGATGATATTCCCGACCTCGCGGCGGGCACATGCCGGATCCACCGTAACTTGATGACGTCGTTCAGACCACCGAGCGCGCACGTACGTCAGCAGAGCATGTGGCGGCAACCAGCACACCGCCACACGCTCTGCGCGAACGGACTCCGGGGGTCAGTGTTCGACCGCTGGAATGGCGATGGGCGCTGGCTCTGCCTGCGGCGTCGGCTCGCTGTCGACACCGCTGGCGATGGGCGGAACGGTCTCCGGCCGCTCGCCGATTCGTGCGACGTCGAGGGCGATCAGGCCGAGGTTCGCACCGGCTGCTGCTCCGAGGATCGTGGTGATGACCGCCATGAGCCCGGCTGTTGCGTTGAACCCCAGCAGCGCGCCGACGAGGGCGCCCGTCAGCGCGACCCAGAAGCCGATCGTCGTGGCCCTGGCCGGCCGGTCGCGGTTGACCCAGGCCAAGTAGGTGCCGAGGCCGATCGGTGTGCCGATGAAGAGAACAGCCATGAGCTCGTTGTCGAGGGGCACTGTCGGGAAAGCCACCAGCACGATGATCAGGCCGATGAACCATCCGCCGAGGCCGAGTACCAGCAGGTAGACGGAGCGCAGTATCGCGCTCGCCTTGCGCCCGAAGCCGCCGCGCTTGTGCTTCCGGCGCCACATCAGTAGCAGTGACAGGATCGTGAGGAGTCCAAGGCCGATCATCGCGCCGGCGATGGCCTTGGCGGGTCCGGTTTGTGTGGAGTCGGGCGTGAGTTTAACCTTTTGAGGTTTGTAAAGCGAGTCGTCGACCTTGCCTGTGTCGAAGTAGGTGTTAATCAGGTGCGTGCTCGCCTTGGTCTGTTCGGTCCAGAAGGAGGTTGTGTGGCCGAAGTTGGTGAGGATGACCTGGTGGCCGTTGGGTAGGTAGGGGAGGAGCTCCTTGGTCGCGTTCTGGGGCGGGGTGGCGAAGTCGAGATTGCCGCCGATCAGGAGCGTCTGCACGTTCGATGTCTGGACGTGGGTGTATTCATTGTCGGCCGGGGTGGCCGGCCATGCGTGCAGGAGGCCTCCGCCGCCGAAGAGGAATTCCGTTCCGGGGTTGCCGATAATCGAGGGGGCGTCGTGTTCGCTTGACGAGTAGTAACGCTCGGCAGCTTGGTTGTCAGCCATTCCGACAGCTGCGACGTCGCCCCAGACAAACACTTCCGGGAAAACGAGCTGGGCGACGAACGACTCGAACCAGAGCCCGCTCGAGTCACCGTGGGCGGCCGAGAGCCAGGCGTCCAGGGTCATCGGTGCGGTGAGCGGCGAGGCATTTTCCGTCGTCTCCATGAGTCCGAAGAAGCTGGCGATCTGTGCGTTGCCCTTCTTGATCGGAAAGAACAACCAGTGGTTCGGCATGTGCGCGACGGTCCGCTTCAGCGTCGCGGCGAGATCGCTGGTGCGCTTGTGGCACGTCGCGTCTTGCGCACAGAGGCTGGCGTAGCGGGCGATCTGTTCGTCCGTCGTCTTCTGGTGCCAGATGAAGTTGCCGGGTGGGTTGACGCCGATCATCACCGAACGGTGGATGGCGGTCGGGTAGCGCCAGGAGTAGATCATCGCGGTGCGGGTGCCCGCGCTTTCGCTCAACAGGTCGATCTGGTGGTAGCCGAGGGCTTTCCGTGCCGCCTCGAGGTCGTTGACCCGTTCGGGGAGTGTGTAGCCGGCGAGATCGACGCCGTTTTCCTGTAGCCGCTTCGCGCACGAGCGGAGCGCGTTCGAGTAGGCATCGAGGGACTTCTGGCCGAGGAAGTCGGCGGAGTGCTCGAGGGCCGACTCGACCTCCGGGCAGTTGAGCTGGACGGAGCCGTCGACGCCGCGGTAGCCGACGAGGACGACGTCGTGGTTGGCGGTGAACCGACTGGCGTCTGCGAACTTCATGTTCGTGACGCCGGGGCCGCCTTCCAGGCGGAAGATCGGGGCGCCCGGGTGTGCCGAATGCGCACGGATCCGGATGACCGGCAGCGCGATCAGCCGCGAGTGCGGGTCGGCGCGGTTCTCGGGCACCACGAGCGTTCCGCAGTCGGCGGCGTAGGCGCCCTTTTCGGTGTTGTAGGTACAGTTTTTGAGCGTCAGCTGGCCTGCATGCGCGCCGGCAGGCACGGAGACGGCCGTAGAACTGCCGGCGAAGTGGAGGTAGACGAGCCCGAGCGTGAGGACGGCGATCAGGGTCAGGCCGATGATCCGGCCGCGACTGAAGCGCCCCCGTCCGGCGGCGCCTCGTGCGGCGCTTGTGGGCTCGTGCGTGGTGCTCGCGGTGCTAGCGGTCGTGGCGGTCATGCTGCATCCTCCTTCGGGCTGGACTTCGGGCATGACGACAGGCTCTCCGTTCAGCGAGGAAGAAACCAGGGGGCCTGGCAGGCGTCTGTGACGTCGGGTA
>JBEKYV010000127.1:0-8316 GCA_049510515.1 Solirubrobacteraceae bacterium
CACGGCCGCCACGTCGTCGAGCAGCGTGCGGTCGGTGTGGTGACCCACGGAGGCGATCACCGGCACTCCCAGCAGCGCGACGGTGCGGCAGAGGGTCTCGTCGCAGAAGCACAGCAGGTCCGCCAGCGAGCCCCCGCCGCGCGCGACGATCGCCACGTCGACGCCGCCGATCGCCGCCAGATCCTGCAGCGCGCGCGTGATCGCCGGGGCGGCGTGGCGGTCCTGCACGGGCGCGAAACCCCACACGATCGTGCCCGCCCAGCCGCGGCGGCGAAGGCCGGCGAGGACGTCGTCGCGCGCCTTGCCTCCCTCGCCTGTGACCACCCCGATCGTGCGCGGCAGCAGCGGACGCGGCAGGCGCTGCTGGCGCTCCAGCAGGCCCTCCGCCGCCAGCGCCTTGCGCAGGCGCTCGATCCGCGCGAGCAGGTCGCCCTCGCCCGCGACCCGCAGGTCGCTGACGGTGAAGCTGAAGCTGGGGGAGGCGGCGGCGCTGCCGGGGTAGTAGTCACAACCGCCGGCGACCACCACCTGCATCCCCTCTCTGACGGCGCCGGCGCGCTGCACCATCGCCTCCCAATCGGCCTTCCAGGCGGCGCACGGGATCGCGCCGTGGGCGTCGCGCAGCTCGAAGTACACCCGTGCGCGCGAGGGCCGCAGGTCGGCCAGCTCGCCCACCAGCTGCACGCGCGCGAACTCACGCAGCCGCGCGCGCAGCGCCGCTGCGTACTCTCCCACCCCGAACGGGCCCGCCAGCGCGCTCCCCGGAATGCCCGCGCGTTTGGTCGGAGCCGGCGTAAGCGTATCGTTGCCGGACATCTCTCCAGTCAGCATAGATTGCCGCTAGGATCGATTTTCCGTGGCACGTGCCCGCTCCCGCAAGCGTCGTCCCACCGGCGCCACACGGGCACCGGTGAGAGCCAAGCAAGGCGTCGCCTCCCCGGTGGGCTCATCCCGCGCCGCCAACAAATCGCGCTCGCCCGCCGCTCCCACCTACGGCGAACGCCCCAACGCGCCTTGGCACCCGCTGCCGCTCTCGGAGCTATTGATCCTCGTCGGGGCAATCGCTGCCGCGCTCGGGCTTGCTCGCTCCGGCCACGACCCGTCCGCGGGGGGGCGGCTGCTGCTCGCCGGTCTCGGGGCGGTCGGGATCGGCACGATCGAGGTGACCCTGCGCGAGCACCGCAGCGGGTACCGCTCGCACACCGTGATGCTCGCCGGGCTGCTGGTGCTTGTGTTCGATTCCCTCCTCGTTCTCGCGCTCACCTCGTTCACGACGCTGCCGCGGATCTTCACCCTCGTGCTGGTCGCGCTCGATTTTGCGCTGTTTGCGGTGCTCTTCAAACTGCTCCGCGCCCGCTTCTTGCAGGCGCGCCACGCACGGGTGATCAGAGAAGGGTGAGATGGTGGCGTCCGCTCCGTGCGCCTTTCTTGATGCGTCCGGCGCGGGTGATCAGAGAAGGGTGAGCGCGGCTGCTTGGTCGCGGCCCAGCGGGGGCTCGGGCGCGGTCCACGGCTCCTCGGGGGCGACCACGCCGGGGACATCGTAGTCCAATCGGTTGTCCCTGCCGGCGATCACCGTGGGGTCGCCGCAGATCTCGATCAGCCGCGAGAAGGTGCGCATGCCGACGTGGTCGGCCAGCTCGCGCGCGTCGTAGGCGAGCGGCCCGTCCGCGTCGGACTCGACGTCGGAGGTGAAGACGATCGCGCGCTGTTCCTCGTAGCGCGCGTTGACGATCAGATACAGCTGCTCCAACACCCATTCGGTCGGGCGCACCACGCGCAGGTCCTCGATGTGCAGCAGCTCGACTTCGGTGAGCGTCCTGATCACGTCGCCACGGCGCTCGCGGCTGTCGGCGTCGATCGTGTCCCTAACCCTGTTCAGGAGCGCCACCGCGTTGAAGCTCAGCACCGAGTGGCGCTCGCGCGCGGCGCTCGCCGCGATCGTGTAGCCGAGGGTCGTCTTGCCCGTGCCGGTGTGCCCCATCAGCCACAGCCCCTTGCCCTCCGCGAGGTTGCGCTGGATGTCGGCGCAGTAGCGCTTCACCTTGCGCACCGAGTCGGCGTTCAGCGGGTCTTTGGCGAGTGTCGTCAGCGGGTGGCGATCCCACGAGAGGTTGAGGTAGCGGCGCGGAACCCGGTCGCGCAGGTGACGCGCCCGCGCGTTGGCCACCAGCTGCGCGCGGCAGGCGCAGTCGCGCGCGCTGTTGGTCTGCTCGTCGATCTCGAAGCCGCTGCCGTCGCAGATGCCGAGCGGGCAGCGTGGGGGGTCCTCGGAGGAGCGTGAGCGGGAGGAGCGCATCAACCTCTAGTCAAGCAAGCGCTCCGGCGTCAGGGAGGGCAAAACGTGCATCTTCCAATCTTTTTCTCCCGGCTCTCCCCGTGTCTCCCCGTCGAAGCCGAGTTGCTCCAGGCGCGCGACCTCGCGCTCGCCTTTCACGCGCGCCGGGTGGCCCTCGGGGAGGCCCACAATCAGCTGCGTGATCCGCTCGCGCAGCTGCAGCGCGAAGTGGGGGGTGGAGGCGCCCATCAGCTGGCGCACGTCCTCGACGGTCACCTCGCGTGCGCTCACACGTTGCAGGCGGTTGGGATCCTCGGCTTGGCTCATGGTGTGGTGGTTGTCGGTTCGGCGGGGGTCGTCGATTCGGTGCCCGTGGGTGCCGCGGGCGTGGTGGTGCTCGTCGTGCTTTGGGGGGCGATCTCGAGCATTGCATCCAGTTCGGCCTGCACCGTCGGGGCGATCGCTTCTTCGTCCCCGATCAGCCAGCCGTGATTGTACGCACCGTGCACCGGCTGGTATTCGGGTGCGTCGGTGTAGGCCGGTTGGATGTCGCCCAGGTATTCCCGCAGCACGCTCGGCACCTGGTTGGGCGCTTCCAGCAGCAGCAGCGGCGCGTAGTCGCCGTTTGCCGACAGCGGCGCCGCGGCGGGCGCGTCCAGCGGGCGTGAGGCTCGCGCGAACACCAGGCCGTGCCCCGGCTGTTCCACGCCCCAGCCAAACGACCCGTCGGCGTAGCGCGCCACCGCGATCGCGTTGTTGGCGGGATCTTCGCCGCTCGTGCCCGGCCCAGTCGTGCCGTTGGTGCCGGGCGTGGGGTAGATCCGGCGCACCGCACCGGAGCGCCTGAGCTTGACCAGTACGGCGTGGCTCACCGCGGTGGGCGGGCCGACCGCGTAGATGACGGGGTGGTGCAGGCGCGCCAGCACCCTGCGGGTCGCCGGGGGGATGACCGTGGCGTCGACCGGCAGGATCGGGGCGCCCGACTCCGCGGCGAGGCCCGCCGCGGGCATCGCCAGCGCCTCTGGGCCGTCTGCTCCCACCACGATCACACGGTGGGGACGGCCGCCGTGGATGACCGCCGTCAGCCGCTCCACCTGCGCCGCCAGCGCAGCCGGTTCGCCGCTCAGCGCCAGCGTGCGGTAGCCGGAGGGAGCAGTCGCGCCCCCGATCGCGATCACCTGCGGCGTGCCGTGCAGCAGCGCGGAGCCCGTGGGCTTCAGGGCCGCCAACGCCTGCGCGGAGAGCGCCGGCAGCGTGCTGCCTTCGCTGTAGAGGATCGGTGCGCGCAGGGGTGAGCTGGCCAGCGCCGAGGCGGCCAGCGCGGCCGTCCAATCGCGGTCGTCGACCACTACCACCGCCTGTGGGCGCGTCGTGGGGGTCAAGCCGGGATAGGTGGCCAGCGCCACCGCCGCCGCGTCCGCGACGGAGTTGGCGCCGCCCAGCCGCGTGGTGTTCTTGGTCGCCAGCCCGCTCGCCGCCAGTTGCGAGGTGCCGGCCACGGTGGTGACCGAAGCCCCGTGGCTGTGGCCTTCGGTGGGCAGTGACTTGCCGCAACCCGCCAGCGTCGCGCCGAGCAGTAGCGCCGCGGCCAGTCGGAGCGGGGGAGAGCGCATGTCCAGACACTATCCGCGGGGCAGGCGGCGGGCTCGCCAATGGCGTGGCGTTCCAGCTGCCGCCGCTTCACGCGGCTTCTGTTGCGGCGTGGCGGTTGGGACGAGCGCGGGCGGCCGTCGCGCGCGTCTCAGTCTTTGCGGCCGAACAGCTCTTCGAGAAAGAATCGCGTCTTTGGCGGCGGGTCCCGATGCGGGTAGATGTGCTGGAGCAGGTCGATCGCATCCTCGGTGCTGTGCAGGTCACACTCCCGTAGGAGGGTTTCGATGTCCTCGTCGTCCTCTCCGAAGCGCATCGCCATGAGCTTCATGGCCAGGAGGTATCTGGCCGAGGCTGTTGTGACTTCGATCCCGTGGATGTCGGGAACGGGGCGGGAGTGCTCGTCATTGCCGGGCATGTAACCCTTGGCTGCGTCGTTCAGCCAGTCCTTGGGCAGTCCGAGCTCGTCCGCCACCGTCGCGGCGGCGTCGTAGATGGCGCTCTTTGGCTCAAACACCGCGTCGATGTCCTTCGTGACTCGCCGTGTGGAGTAGGCGAGCGCCATGGCGGCGCCGCCGACGATGAAGATCTGCCCGCGCACGCCCCGTTTGGTGAGCTCGTCGCCGAGGGCTTGGAGTGCCTCCCGGATCTTGGCTTCGCTGAAGTGCCGCTCAGGCACGGTCGAACACCTCACGCGCCATGAACACGCCGTGCCGCGCAATCACGGCTGGGGTGTTGGCCAGGGTGTAGGCATGGAAGGCGGGGCGGCTCGCGACAAACCACCAGGGCTCGACAAACCGCTCGGGCTGCTCGACCCATGCCGGGGCCTGAATCGCGCCCTCGGCCGCAAACAGCTCCGCGATGCCCGCGAGGGCGGCATCGAAGCGCGCGTCGCCGGTCGGTGGAGGCTCGTCTGCAACGAGCGCGATCCGCCCGGGACGGGAGGAGGCACGGAAGTCGTCGGCGAATCCGAACAGCAGTCGCAGCGCGTCGCGCTCCTCGCCTTGGCGCAGGTCTTCCTTGATGGTGTCCGCGAGCGCCGCCAGCGATGCCGCGCCGCGCCGTGCTCGGGGCCGGGCGACCACCTCTACGTCGTATTCGCAGGCGCCGAGCAGCCGCGTCAGCGTGTCGAGGTTGGGGGTCCGGGCGCCCGACTCATACGCCGCGACCGCAGGCTGGGCGGTGCCTGCGCGATCGGCGAGCTCCCGCTGGGTGATGCCGGCGGCCAGACGCGCGCTTCGGATCGTCGTCGCCAACTCCATTGGTCCCAGTATATACGTTGAGGTATAGCTAACCTGTTTGGCCTACCCGCGAGATGACCTCCGGCTTGGCCTACCCGCGATGACACCGCTCGCTCGTGGTGGGGCATGGAGGCCCCACCCCCAGCGCGTTGGGCTTCGCGACCCGCGCGCGGACGATCCCCCGTCCCGCCCGCTTCAAGTCCCCCGACCGACCGCTTCAGAGCCCGAAAGTCCCCGCAATTTGCGGGCAAAAGGTGGGAAATGCGATGCATGTCGTGCAACCGTCATTGCGCTTTGCTAGGGTTCCGCCGCACACGCCGAATCCATGGCTAGATGCCCTGGAACGGGGGAACCGAGTTGTTGGGGCGAATCCCACGTTGAACCGTGGGAAGCGCAGGCTCTTTTAGCGCTAGCCCGTCAGCTAACCCCGCAGGCCAACGAAAGAGGATGTCGTCTTGCGGGTACGGGCCCTTGGCTCAACGCTAGTCAGCATGGTGGTTCTGCTCATCGCGGCTCCGGCGGCGGTGTGGGCCAGCGGCACCGGCAAGGTCGCCGGCGGCACCTCTGCCAGCACTGCCTCCTCGGGCTCGACCACGACCTCGACGTCCACCTCTACCGCGCCGGCCAGCCCGACCGTCACCGGGGGCTCGACCACGGAAGGCACCCCTGCGGGTGGTGCGCAGCCCAAGACGCACGTCCACACCGCGCCGATCACCGCGCACACCGCGAGCCTTGCCTACAAGGGCCCGGTCTACGAAAAGACCGCCACCGGCCAGGTCGTCCCCTACACGCCCCCTCCCCCCGCCGGCGCCACCAACGGCGTCACCGGCGGCAGTTCGGTGGATCTGGCGGCCAACACCAAGCCCGAGCTGCTCGTGCCTGGCGTGACCGCGCGTTTCATCAAAGGGCTCGCCGCCGCGCCGATGGAAGCGCCAGCCTCGGTGCAGCAGATCATCTGGGCCGGCAACCAGCTGATCGGCCTGCCCTATATCTACGGCGGCGGTCACGGCTCCTTCATCTCCCCCGGCTACGACTGCTCCGGCACCGTCTCCTTTGCGCTGCACGGCGCCGCCCTGATCCCCGCGCCAATGGACTCCTCGGAATTCATGGGCTGGGGCGAACATGGCGTGGGGCAGTGGGTCACCGTCTTCTCCAACCCCGAACACGCCTACATGACCGTCGCCGGCCTGCGTCTGGACACCAGTCCGGCCGACGACCCCTCCGACCGGGAGGGCCCCCGCTGGCGCCCGCTGCGCCCGGAAAACGGCGGCTTCGTGAAGCGCCACCCGGTTGGGCTCTAGTAGTTCCCGCGTAGGCTACGCTTGAGTCTGCCCCGTACTGCTCAGAAGATCCCAGGAGGAACGCAATGGCCGGCCTGACCGGGCGCATGTCAACCGTGGTGAAGGCGAAGGTGTCCAAGCTGCTGGACAAAGCCGAAGACCCCGCGGAGACGCTCGACTACAGCTATCAGAAGCAGGTCGAACAGCTGCAGAACGTGAAGAAGGGGATCGCCGACGTGGTGACCGCCAAGAAGCGCCTGCAGATGCAGGAGGCCACCCTCCAGCAGCAGGTCGTCAAGCTCGATACCCAGGCCCGCCAGGCGCTCTCCGGTGGCCAGGAGGATCTCGCCCGCCAGGCGCTGGAGCGCAAGAACGTGGTGCAGACCGAGCTGCAGTCGCTCGACACCCAGGTCGCCGAACTGGAGGACCAGCAGACCAAACTGGTCGACTCCGAGCAGAAGCTGCGCGCCAAGATCGAAGCCTTCCGCACCAAGAAGGAGGTCATCAAGGCGCAGTACTCAGCCGCCGATGCGCAGGTGCGGATCTCAGAAGCGGCGACCGGGGTGGGCGAGCAGATGGCCGACGTCGGCCTGGCGATGCAGCGCGCGGTGGACAAGACCGAAAACATGAAGGCCCGTGCCAACGCCGTCACCGAGCTGGAAGCGGCCGGCACCTTCGACGACATCACCGCCCTGGGCTCCGGCGAAGATGACATCGATCGGCAGCTCAAGCAGCTCTCCTCCACCTCTGCGGTCGACGACGACCTCGCCAAGCTGAAGGCCGAGGTCGGCGCGGGTGCGGGCGGGGCGCCGCAGATCGCCGCGCCCGGCGAAGGCCCTGCAGGCACGCCTGCCTCAGCAGGACCGGCGGGCGGCACGGCAGTTGCCGATGAGCACGCCCCGGCAGAGGGTGGCCAGGGATGATCGTTCGCATCTCGGGGGACAACCAGTACCGCCTGGAGGGCGTCGACGGGCAGGTCAACGACCTGGACAACGCGGTCGTCGATGCGGTCGAGGCCGGCGACGAGCGGCGCTTCCGCGGCGCCTACGACGAGCTGCTTTCGTTCGTGCGCAGCCACGGTACGGCGCTCGCCGAGGACGAGCTGGAGGGCTCCGACCTGATTCTGCCGCCTTCCGACATCTCGCTCGCCGAGGCGCAGAGCGAATTCACGGGCGTGGGACTGATCCCGGACTGATCAGGTGAGGGGTGGGGATATCCTTTAAAAAAGACCCCTACCACTTCACAAAATGAAGGGTTGGGGTCTGAAAAGTACATAGCTAAATCGGGATCCCCCACAGCGGGAACCACCGCTCCAGTTCGGGCTCCATCGGCAGTTCATTGCTCATCTGCGCCTTCAGCTGCAGCTCGCGCTCGACCGAGCGTTCCTGTGGGCGGGCGGGGTCTGGATCAGGCACGAACGGGTACCAGAAGCCGCGCTTGTAGTTGTAGATGAAGTACAGCTTGCGTTTCTGCGCGTCGCGGAAGGCGAAGACAGCGCACAGCAGCCGCTCGCCGTGGCCGCCCATCTCGATCGAGCTGGACACGGCGTTGATGCCCACCGCGAGGTCTTCGACGCTGGGGGCGCCGTCGGGGTTGTGCAGCACCATCCAGCGGTAGCCGTACTCGTCGTCTTTGCTCTTCACCTGCGTGCCGCTCTCGCCGCCGGTCGCCGTGACGACTTCTTCCATTTCGCGCATCGTCGCCTCGAACTCGCTGTTTTCCAGTTTCTGGAAGACGATCGCCGCGGCTCCCGCGGGGTCGATCTGGTGCTCGCTCTGGAGGGTGATGTACGCGGTGGCGATCGCGAACAGCTTGTCGGGCGCGGGGCCCTTCACCTGGTGGCGGCCCGTGAGGGCGTCGAGCAGACCCACGGCGCTACGCGGTGCCCTGCAGCTGGGACTCCAACCGCTCCAGCGCCGCGAGGCGC
>JBEKYV010000128.1:0-8304 GCA_049510515.1 Solirubrobacteraceae bacterium
CCGCGCGACACCATGAAGGCCCAATCGCTTGCCTGCAGCGCCAGCAGCTCACGCACCGCGGCAGCGCTCGCGCGGTGGCCGGCGCGCACCACCTCCAGCTCCGCCGCGCGCGTGGCGAAGGCGATCTCCGCCACCGCCGGCCCCGACCACGTCGAGAGGTCGCCGCCCGCGCCCCAGGTGCTCACCTCGCACTCCTGGGCATCCTTCAGCGGCGCCGGCGGGTGGCGCTCCAACGCGTCATCGAGGCGCGCCAGCGGTTGACCTTGACGGGTGCACTCCTCCACCACCGCCTCCAACCACGCGAGACCCTCATACCACCAGTGGCCGAGCAGCTCGGTGTCGAGCGCGCACACGACCAGGCCACCGCCCGGCAGGTCGCCACCGTCGCGCTCCAGCCGCGCGCGGACGCCGGCCACAAAGTCCTGCGCGTGCGCGCGCGCGAGGCCCAGCGCCTGGTCGTGGTTGTAAGCGTTGCCGTCGTTGGCCCACGGGTTGTGGTGGTGGATCGTGTGGTGGTGGTAGTCGCGGTAGCGACCGTGCGCGGGGTAGCCCTCGTCACTCCACACACGCGCGATCGTGGCGCGGTCGATCGGCACCAGCACCACGCCCGACTCTCCCACCAGCGGACGCAGGTGCGCGGGCGCTCCAAGACCGAAGCGGCCGGTCAGCTCCACACACACCGTGTGCACCCCGGCGTCCGCCAGCGCGGGCTCGAGGTAGCCGGCGTGTGCGCACTCCGGCAGCCAGAAGCCCCCCCGCCACGTTTCCCCGCCGAAACGGGCCCGGTGGGGCTCCACGCCGGAGCAGGCACGGTGGGACTCCCCGCCGGAACAGGCACGGTGGGACTCCCCGCCGAAGCGGGCCCGGTGGGACTCAACGCCGCCGCGCACCTGCAGCGCCAGCCCCGCGTCGCTCGCCAGCAGCGGCAGCACCGCATGGGTCGCCGCGGAGGTCCACCGCGCGTAGGGAGCGAACGCGCTCAGGATCTCGCCGCCGCGGCGCTCGAAGCTGGCGATGGCCCGCTCGTAGTCGCCCCAGGAGCGCTCAACCTCGCCTGCCAGCGTCTCATGCCCTCCCGCGCGCAGGCCCCGGGCGTCCTCGGCGTGGGTGTAGCGTCGGGTGTCGTTCACAAACCGCGCGAAGCGCTCGCCCACGCCCGGCGCCTCGAGCTGGTCGCACAGCACCGGGGTGAGCGACACCGTCAGCGGCGCCCCGCGCTCCAGCAGCTCCAGCAGCGGCAGATAGCAGGTGGCGAGCGCCTCCCACAGCCACTCCTCCCCGAATGGCCACGTCCCGAAGCCCTCCACGTAGGGCATGTGGGTGTGCAGGACGATCGCCAGCTCGCCTCTGCGCCGCCGACGACCCTCGCCCGCGGAGCTCGGCTCGCCCCGAGGGGCACTCACGCCCGGCACACCGCCACGAAGTCGAGGGCCTTGTCGAGATCGGCCTGACCGCGGGGGCGCAGTGCGAAGTCCGCCGTGGAGATCGCAGGGGTGAACCGGTCGTAGAAGCGCTCGGTGAGGCCCAGCCGTGGGTGCACGCTGTCCCAGCCGGCACGCAGAGCCAGCTCGTGCGCGCGCAGCTTGCGGGCGTGGAAGAGGCCGAACAGCGCCACCGAGGCGAAGTGCCGGCGGCACAGCTGCTCGAACTCGTGCGCGCGGTACTCGTGCACGTGCCACGGGTTGTCCGAGCGCGGCGCCCCCTTCGGCGCGAGCGTGAGCACGTTGGGCGTGGAGAGGTACACGACGCCGCCGGCGCCCGGCAGCTCGCCGACGCCACCACCCACCGGCTCGACGCCGCCGGCGCCGACCAGCTCGCGGAAGTGATCGAGCGCCGAGCCCGGGGTTTGCAGATGCTCGATCGTCTGCAGGAACACCACCGCGTCGGCAGGCGCGGAGAAGGTTTCGATCAGCTCGCGCTCGAAGCGCAGGTTGGGGCGCCGGTAGCGCATGCGCGCGTGCTCATGCGCCTCGGGGTTGGCGTCCACCCCGACCACGCTCGCCGCGCCGGCGGCCGCGAGCACGTCCGAGCCATACCCCTCCCCGCACGCCATGTCGATCACCCGCAGGCCGCCGACGCGTGCGGCGATCCACTGGTAGACGACCAGATGACGGCGATACCAGTAGTTCTCCTCGGGCACGTCCGGCAGCGTGCGCTCCCCCGTCAGCGCGAGCGGAGGCACCCCCTCGGGCTGGTTGCGCTGCTCGTAGAGGGACGCCGACACCGCGCGCGAGTATATGGTCCCGGGCGTGACACCCCCGCTCACAGCCGAGGAGATCCGCGACGTCAACACGCGCTACCACGACGTGGCGGCCGACCACTATGACGCAAAGTGGGGGATCGACTTCGGGGAGATCGGTATCGAGCAGGTCACCGCCAAGGTGCGCAAGGCGCTTGGCACAGATCTGAGGCCAACCCATCCAGACGGGCCTCCAGTCTACGAGCGCTCGCTGGAGATCGGCTCGGGGACGGGGTACTTCACGCTCAACATGATGCGCGCGGGGCTGATCGGGAAGGCGACCTGCACCGACATCTCCCCCGGGATGCTCGCCACGCTGCAGGCCAACGCCGAACGGCTGGGGCTGCAGGTGAAGACCGTGAGCGCCGACGCCGAGCGACTGCCGTTCAAGGACGGAAGCTTCGATCTCGTGCTGGGCCACGCCGTGCTTCACCACATCCCCGACCTGCCCACCGCCTTCGGCGAGCTGGCGCGCGTGCTGGCGCCCGGCGGCACGCTGCTGTTCGCGGGCGAGCCCTCGCGCGCCGGCGACCGCATCGCGAGCGTGCCCAAGCGCTTCGCGGGAGCGGTCGCACCGCTGTGGCGGGCGGCGCTTCGCGCCCGGCCGGCCGGGTGGGCGGACAACGGATCGGCTGGAGCGTCCGATGAGGCACTGGAGAGCGTCGTCGACGTGCACGCGTTCGTGCCCGGCGAACTGCGCGAGCTCGCCCGCGACGCCGGCCTGGAGCGGGTGCGCGTGAGCGGCGAGGAGCTGCTGGCCAACTGGTTTGGCTGGACCAACCGTACGCTGGAGGCCACGGCCGAGCCGGCGGACGTGCCGTGGGCCTGGCGCCAGTACGCCTACCGCGGCTACCTTGTGCTTCAGGAGCTCGACCGCCGCCTGCTCGAGCCGCGGCTGCCGGCGGCGATCTTCTACAACCTGATGCTCTCCGCGCGCAAGGGCAGCTGAGCCACGCGCGCCAGAAAGGGCCGAGCCCCAGGCAACGAGGCAGGGCCCTGCGCGCAACGAGCGGTTGAGGGCCCCGCGCACCAGGTGGTACCGATCGTTACGTACTCCTCGGTTCGCAGCCACCTGACTGTTCACCCCCTTAGACTCTGCATATGCCGGATCGCTCGGATCGCTCGGACTCCAGGGACCGCCTGCACCGCGACTTCCCCCTGTTCCCGCTCGGGATCGTGGCGCTGCCGACCGAGAACGTGCCGCTGCACATCTTCGAGGACCGCTACCGCACGATGATCGAACAGTGCCTGGAGGAGCATCGCGAGTTCGGGATCCTGTGGATGGCCGAGGACGAGCTCAAGCCGATCGGTTGCGCCTGCAAAGTCGAGACGGTGCTGGAGCGGTTGGAGGACGGGCGCATGAACATCCTCGCGCGCGGCACCCGTCCCTTTCGCCTGGTGGAGCGCCAGGACGACCTCCCGTACCCCGCGGGCGTGGTGGAGTTCCTCGACGAGCCCGACGAGCCGGCCGACCCCGAGGTCGTGAGCGCCACCCGTCAGCTGTATGCCGAGCTGGTGGAGCAGGCGACCGACAACGCCCTCTCCGAGGAGGAGATCGAGGCCCTGAACGCCTACCGCATGGCCGCCACCGTGGAGTTTGGCACCGACGCCAAGCAGGAGCTGCTGGAGCTGCGCTCGGAGAACGCCCGTCTGCGCCTGCTGACGATGCTGTTCCGCGCCGCGATCAAGCGGATGGAGCTGGTCGAGCGCGCCCAAGCGCACGCGCGCTCCAACGGCAAGGTGCGCTTCGGGTAGGGCGGCCCTTGGTGGTCGCATGAGGCCGCCGTCGTCTTTTCTATGGGATTCTAAGCTATCCTTTAGAAAGACTGGTGGGGGGCGAAGTTAAACATGTCCACTGCACAGGAGCCTTGTCGAGCCCGCCCGCCATCTTTCTATGAGGTTCTGAACTATCCATTAGAAAGCTGGTAGGGGAACGAAATCAAGCATGCCCACCGCACAGGAGCCTTATAGAGGGGGCGATGCCCAACCACTTTCTCGGTTTTCTAAGGACCCAACACCCCTACTTAGAAAGCCCGAGAAAGGTGGTTGACAGCTGTATGACCAACATCGACCACACGCCATGAACAAGCGCGAGAACCCATACACGCCCGGCGCTGGCCGCAGACCGCGGACGCTCGCCGGTCGCGACCGCGACCTCGAGAACTTCGGCTCGCTGGTCGAGCGCCTGGGGTCGGGCGCCTACGAGCGTAGCCTCATCTACGCCGGGCTGCGCGGCGTAGGCAAGACCGTTTTGCTGATGGAGCTCGACGTGCTGGCGAGCGAGGCCGGGTGGGCCACCACCGATGTGCAGGAGGTGGGATCCCAGCCGGACTTCCGCACCACCTTCGCCCGCATGGCCGCGCGACTGCTGCACGAGATGAGCCGCCGCCACCGGCTCAAAGAGCGCGTGGATCGCGCCTTCGGGGTGGTGAAGGCATTCAGCCTCGCGGCCCCCGGCGGCGTGCAGCTCAAGCTCGACGTGCAGGCCGCCACGGGGATCGCGGACTCCGGCGATCCGGAGCAGGATCTCGCCGACCTGCTGTGTGAGATCGGCGAGGTCGCTCGCGCCAACCGCACGGGAGCGCTGTTCCTCCTTGACGAGATGCACAACCTCGACTCCGCCTCGTTGGCGGCGATCTGCATCGCCTTCCAGGCGATCAGCCGCGGGAGCCTTCCCGTCGCGCTCGTCGGCGCCGGTCTGCCCGATCTTCGCACGCGGCTGATGACGGCGAAGCCATACGCCGACCGTCTGTTCACCTACGCCGAGCTCAACCGCCTGCCGGCAGCCGCCGCGAGAGCCGCGCTGATCGGTCCAGCCGCGGCGCTCGGCGTCGACTACGAGGAGCCGGTGGCACGCCGGATTGTCGCCGAAACCGCTGGCTACCCCTACTTCCTGCAGGAGTACGGGCGCGAGCTGTGGAACCACGCGGATCGCACCCCGATCGCGATGGACGACCTGGAGACGGTCGCCGACATCGTGCAGGACTCCCTCGCACGCGACTTCTTCGGCACCCGCTTCGAACTGGCGACCGACGCCGAGCAGCGCTACCTCGCCGCGATGGCGGCCCTGCCGCGGCCGCCCTACGCCGTCGGTGAGGTCGCCCGCGAATACGGGGCCCGCGATCAGCGCGCGGTGTCCGTGCATCGCGACTCGTTGATCGGCAAGGGCCTGATCTGGAGCCCCCGCCGTGGGCTGGTCGACTTCACCGTCCCACTGTTCGCCGAGTTCCTCAACGAGCACCACCCGATCGCCTCGTTCTCCACGCAGTGAGGCCAACCCCTCACGCCACACGGCGACCCCACCGCGCTCCTCACCCCCACACGAGCCCCCCTCCTCCTCCCTCCTCCTTCTCACGCCCGCACCGCGACCCCGCCGCGCCGAGGGTCGCCGGCGCCGAGCAGCTCGCCGTCGCGGCGCTGGACGGCCTGGACGCCGCCGAAGAAGAGGTTGAGCGCGTGGAAGGCGACCACCTCGCGGCCGGGCGCCGCCAGCGCCCCTAACGAAATCCCCGGCTCGGCGTACACAAACCCCTCCTCGTAGTGAACGCGCGGCGCGGCGACCGCCTCGGAGGCGCTCATGCCGTGGTCGACGACCCCGACGATCGTCTGCAACAGGGCAGAGCGGATGCGGTTGGAGCCGGCGCTGCCGAGCACCAGCTCGACCTGCCCCGCGGCGTCGAGCACCACCGAGGGCGCCATCATGCTCGGCATCCGCCGGCCGCCCGGGTGGCGGTGGAAGCCAAGCGGGTTGAGGTCTTGCTCGCCCATGATGTTGTTGACGTGGATGCCGGTGCCGGGCACGACCACGCCCGAGCCCTCGCCGTTGGTGCAGGTGACGCTGCAGGCGCGGCCCTCGCCGTCGAGCACGGATATGTGGGTGGTCGCGCCAAGATGACCCGTGCCACCCGCGCCCCCAGAGCCCTCAGCGCCATCGGTCGCGCTCCGCTGGCCACCACCTCCGCCCGCGCCGCCGGCCGTGCCACCCGCTCCGCTGGCCCCGCGAGCCGCACCCAAGCGCGCGGAGAGAAACCGCTCCGAGAAGCCCTCCTCGACGAGGCCCTCGACGAACTCGGGGGTGCGCTCGCCCTGGGCGGCGGCCATCGCCGCCACGATCTCGCCGAGCCCGGGCGGGCCGGGTGAGCGGTCGAGCAGGCAAAGCGCGTAGGCCAGCAAAGTGCCCCCAGCGGAGGGCGGCGGGTTGGTGAGCACCTCGCGGTCGCGGTAGCCGACCCGCACCGGCGCCCGCAGCTGCGCCCGGTAGGAGGCCAAAGCCTCACCGGTCACCGAGCCGCCGCGCTCGCCCAGCCAACGACTGACCGCAGCGGCGATGTCACCGGCGTAGAACGGCGCCGCCCCGTCGCTGCCGAGGCGCTCGAGCGCGTCCCCCAGCTCGGGGTTGTGAAGCACCTCGCCCTCGCGCAAAACGTGCCCGGAAGGCGCCCACAGCGCCGCGCACTCCGGCGTGGAGAGCAAGAGCTCGGCGAGGATCTCCGCGATGTAGGCCTGCCCCGCGTTGAGCGCCACACCGGCCCGCGCCAGCCCGGCGGCCGGGGCGGCGAGCTCCGCTAAGGACACCGTGCCCCACCGCGCGATCGCCTCGCAGGCCCCCGCCGGCGTCCCGTACACCCCGCAGGAGGCGGGCCCGATGTGGAACACCTGCGCGGCGTCGCCGAAGGAGACGTCGATCGCCCGCAGCTCGGCGGCCGAGCCGTCGGTGGCCCGCAACGGCGCCTCCACGAAGAAGTCCAGCAGCGCGGGCTCCCACCCGCCGCCGGCGACCATCAGATACCCCCCGGCCCCCAGCCCGGTGAGCAGCGGCTCGGCCACGAACGACACGAGCATCGCCCCGACCGCAGCGTCCACAGCGTTGCCCCCCGCGCGCAGCACGCGCGCACCGGCCTGCGCGGTCAGCGGGTGGCCCGCGGCGACGACTCCTCTCTCGACCCTGCTCATCCGCGAAGGGTAGAGGGAGGTCGGATCTCGCGGAGGACCTGAGCACCAATGAACAGGCCTTGGCGCGCAAAGCCCCCGCTGTTCAATGCCGCCTTGGCGCTGCTGATGCTCGCGCTCGTTATCGACCTCGCGGGAAGGCTATGATGCGAAGAATGGAACACTCCGCAGCCAGTCACCAAGCCGCGCCGCAGACTACGCGCACGAGCCCATCCAAGACCGGCACCGTCGAGAACACCCCCGAGACACTGCGCATCAAATCCGCAACAGTCCCCGGGCTCGACCTCGGCTTTCCGCAGTGGTTGATCCGCCGCCTGAGCAAGCGCTTCAAGCGAGCCACACCCACAACGCTCTGAGGACGGGACCCACCCGCTACTCGATAATCCGGGGGCAATATCTGGGGATCGTCGGCGCGCGTGGCTGCGGCTGACCTCACCCCTCCAGCATGTCCCGCACGGAGAACGCGAGCGCGCCGTCTCGTGTGACGCTCTCCTCCGCGCCCGCCCGCCCCCACAGGACGAGCAGCGGCTCCTCGACGGGCCGGGGGACGCGGGCGAGCTTCGCCTCCAGCTGCGCGAGGTCACGGCGACCCAATGGTCGAGCCTGCCAGCGGGCCTCGCCGAGCAGGGCGGTGCGCGCGCCACGCAGCCCGAGCACGTCGACCTCGCACGGCTCTCCACGGGCCGCCCACCAGCGGCCCAACACCAGATCCTCCGGCAGCTCTCCGCGTGCCGCCAGCCGTCGCGCGTGCACTCGCGCGGTCTGCTCGAACACCGCGCCCAGGTGGCGCTGCCACTCGGGCGCACGCCGGCGCATCACCGCCCGGCCCTGACCGGCTTCGATCTGCGGTATTTCCGAGTAGAGCACGCCAAACCAGAACGCGAGGTAGGGGTCGGCGAGCTCGTAGCTCGAGCGCGCACCACGGGGCGCGCCGAGCGGCAGCGTCTTGGCGAGCAGACCCGCACGGATCAGGATCTCGATCGGCCGCTCCACCCGCTGGTCGCTCTCCGCGGCGATCTCCCCGAAGTGGGTCCTGCCACGGCCGACGGCGGCCAGGATCCGCGCGTACCCGCCGCCGTACGGCAGCTCCTCGGCGAGCATCCCGGAGGCATCCT
>JBEKYV010000129.1:0-8291 GCA_049510515.1 Solirubrobacteraceae bacterium
ACAGTCGCGCGAGCACCGCGGGCTCGCGGGAAATCCGCTCGAAGGTCCAAGCGAGCTGCGAGGCGGTGGTCTCGTGCCCCGCCACCAGCGCGGTCATCAGCTCGTCGCGCACCTGCTCGGCACTCATCGGCGAGCCGTCCTCGTGCTCGGCGTCGAGCAGCAGCGCGAGCACGTCCTCGCCCCCGCGTGCGGCACGACGCGCGTCGATGAGCGCGAAGATCATCTCCCCCACGCGCGCCGCTCGGCGCTCCAGTCGCGCGGGAGCGCCGAAGCGCGCCAACACGGGCGAAAGCGGCGGCAACAGTGACAACGGGCTCTCCGTGATGGCGAGAACCTCGGTGAGCAGCTTCCGCAGCTCATCCAGCCGCGCGCCCTCCTCCAGCCCGAACACGGCGCGCAGGATGATCTCCAGCGTGAGCTGGTGCAGGCGCCCGTGCAACGAGATCGGCTCTCCCTGCGCCCACGTGTCCACCTCGCGCTCCGCGAGCTGCGCCACCAATCCCTCCAGGCGCTGTATGCGCTCTCCGTGAAAGGCCGGCAGCAGCAACCTGCGCTGTTTCAGATGAGCCTCCCCGTCCTGCAGCGTCACCGAGTTGGGGCCCACGATCGGTCCGAGAATGCCGAGGAGGCGCGTCCCCTCGCCGGGGTGCAGCACGTCGGGGGGCGCGAGGAAGATCTCCTTGATCTCCTCGGGGTCGGAGATCGCGACCAGCGGCGGCATGCCCACCAGGCGGAATGTGAAGCGCTGCCCGTAGCGCGCGCCTGCGGACTCCCAAAAGGCGATGGGTCGAGTCCAGAAGCCGAGAGACTGCAGGACGACCGGCATCCGCGGGCCGGGCGGCAGAGCGCTCTTCACGGACCGCTTCGCGTCAAACGTGTGCCGTGTCCGCACCACTGGGTAGCTTCTATTCAGAGAACGGTCGTCTTCACGGCTGGCGGTGCCGTGCGGCGCGCCAGCGTGGGATCGACTAGTAGTATGGCAGGTGCCCCTACGTCGTGACCTCGCCGGCGGTTACCCGGACCCACTCTCTCCTCCCCCACCGCGTCGGCTTTCGAGCTGTCGAGGCAGCCGCGGCGCCGTCGGGCGCACCCCACGCTAGGCTTTGCGGAGAACAGACAACACCAGGGGGGCTGGCGGGAAGGCCGGCTGAGATGGCGCCCACGTAGACCCGGCGCCGACCCTTCGAACCTGTGGGGTAATGCCCGCGGAGGGAGTGGCGTGAGTGTCGATCGGACTCAGAGCAGAGTCGCAGCCGCTTGAGAGGGCCGGGCTGCCGGATGCTGTTGCGGTCAGCGGGGTCAGCCGCGTCTACCCAGCGCGCGACGGGGGCCGCGATGCCAGCGCGTCGGTGCCTGCCCTCGCCGATGTCTCACTGCGCGCCTCCGGCGGGGAACTGGTCGCCGTGGTGGGGCCCAGCGGCTGCGGCAAGACCACGCTGCTGGAGCTGATCTGCGGCTTGCAGCAGCCAGATGCGGGGAGCGTGCGCAGCGCGCCTGCTGTGTTGATGCCCCAGCATGACCTGCTGCTGCCGTGGCTCAGCGCCGTCGACAACGCGGCGCTGGCGCTGCGGATCGCGCGGCGGCCGCGCGCCGAGGCACGGGAGCGCGCGCGGGAGCTGTTTGCCGAGCTTGGCCTGGCGGGCTTCGAGGGGGCACGGCCGTATGAGCTCTCGGGCGGGATGCGCCAGCGTGTGGCGTTCGTGCGCACGCTGCTCTCCGGCAAGCCGGTTCTGTGTCTTGACGAGCCGTTCGGTGCGCTCGATGCGATCACGCGCGCGGAGATGCAGGGGTGGCTGGGGCGGGCGCTTGAGCGTGAGCCACGCACTGTCGTGCTGGTGACGCACGACGTCGAGGAGGCGGTGCTGCTCGCCGACCGCGTCGTGGTCCTCTCGCCCCGCCCCGGCCGCACGGTCGCGGAGCTCGAGATCGGGCTTTCGCGCCCGCGGGCGCGCACCGAGGCCGCGGTGACGGCGCTGCGCGAGCAGGCGTTCGACGTATTGGGGTCACGGTGAGCCGCCGCGTCGTACTCCTGCTCCCCCCCCTCCTCCTGGGCCTGGCACTGCTCGGCGTTTGGGAGCTGTATGTGGACCTCGGCGGCGTCGACCCCGCGGTGCTGCCGGCGCCGCACGAAATCGCGGTGGCGCTGTGGGACAACGCGGGGCTTTTGTGGCAGAACTTCAAGATCACCGCCGAGGAGGTCGTGCTCGGGCTGCTGCTCGCGCTTTTCGCCGGCTTCGCGCTCGCAGTGGCGATCCATTTTTCGAAGTGGCTGCGCCGTGCCGTCTACCCGCACGCGGTCGGCTCGCAGGCGGTGCCGATCGCGGTGATCGCCGTGCCGCTGGTCTTCTGGTGGGGCTTCGGCATCTTCCCTAAGCTGATCGTGATCGCGCTGATCTGCTTCTTCCCGGTGGTCGTCACCACGGTGGACGGGCTGGCGTCGGTGGACCCCGACCAGCTGAAGCTGCTGCGCACGCTCGACGCCTCGCGCTGGCAGGCGTTCCGCTTCGCAGAGCTGCCGGCCGCGCTGCCGGCAGCGCTCAGCGGCGCGCGGATCGCGCTTGCGGTGGGGGTGATCGGGGCCTTCATCGCGGAGACCTCGACTGCGACCACCGGCCCCTACTCGGGCCTTGGGCGGGAGATCATGAGCGACCTCAACAGTTTGCAAACGCCGCGCGAGTACGCCGCCACGGCGGTCCTGTTCGTGTTCGCGATCGCCTGCTTTCACACGTTGACGTTCGCCGAGCGCCGGCTTGCCCCTTGGGCCACCCGATCCACACCCCACCACTTCACAAAATGAAGGGTTGGGGTCGGGAAAGTAAACAAAAAAAGCAGCCCCTACCACTTCACAAAATGAAGGGTTGGGGTCCGGACAGTAAACACAAAAAAACAGCCCAACCACTTCACAAAATGAAGGGTTGGGGTCCAAAAAGTAAACACACAACACCCTCCAACCACTTTACAAAATGAAGGGTTGGGGGCCGAAAAGTTCAACACACCACACCCCACCGACAGGAGAACCACGTTGAGAATGATCGTCCCCCGCCTGTTTGCCGCCCTGCTCGCCCTCGGCGCGCTCACGCTCACTGCCTGCGGCACTGCGCAGAATGTGACGACGGCGCCGGTGGGCGCGAAGCGCTTCACGGTGATGCTCGACTGGTTCCCCAACGCCGACCACGCGCCGCTGTACGCGGCGATCGCGCACGGCGACTTCCGCGCGGTGGGGCTGAACGTGGTGCCGGTAACGCCCTCCGAATCGGCCGAACCGCTGAAGCTGCTCGCGGCAGGCCGCGTGGACATGGCGATCTCCTACGAGCCGGAGCTACTGCTGGCGCGCGATCAGGGGCTGAAAGTGGTGTCGATCGGCGCGCTCGTGCAGCGCCCGCTGACCTCGATCATCGCGCCCGCGAGCGCCCACATCAAGAGCGTCGCCGACCTCGCCGGCAAGAAGGTCGGCACGGCAGGCATCCCCTACCAGGCGGCCGAGCTGACCGCAGCTTTGCAGCACGCGGGCGTCAGCCCCTCGAAGGTGCAGGAAGTGAACGTCGGCTTCAACCTGGTGCCCGCGATGCTCTCGCACGAGGTTGGGGCGACGCTCGGCGGCTTCTGGAACTACGAGGCGATCCAGCTGCAGCTCGAGCACAAGCACCCCACCGTGATCCCGATCAACGAAGCCGGGGTGCCCAACTACGACGAACTGGTGGTGGTCGTGCGCAACGAAGAGGCCCACCACGACGGCGTCGACCTGCGCGCCTTCATGCAGGCCCTCACCCGCGGCGAGCGAGCCGTGCGCGAAAACCCGCGGGCGGCGGCGAAGCTCATCATGGCCGCCAACCCCTCGCTCGAAGAAAAGCTCCAAATCGAGTCGATCGAACGGACGCTCCCGGCCGCGCAGCCGGCCGCCGGCAAGCCCTACGGCTACCAGAGCTCCGCCCAGTGGGCCGCGTTCGGCGCCTGGATGTACAACAAGGGCCTGCTCAAAACCAACCCCGACACAACGGGCTTTCCGCCGTTCACCAACGAGTTCCTGCCCGGGGAAGGGATCTGACGATAATTAAAGATCACGAGGAAGCTCGGCGCGCGCGATCAAGCCCGCCTCGAACGCGACGAAGCGTGGGGCAAGAGTGATCGTAGCCTCGGCCTTGCGGCGCCAACGGGCTTGACCAACTGACGTCCGGCGTTCCTTCGGGAGATCGGAGATATCAACGACCCTCACGGTAGTGGTCTCGGAAGCTTATTTACAAGGTCTTCCACAATTGGGTACGCTAAAGAGCAGTTCTTCCCCTACATGGCCACGATGACCTCCGCTAACTCGCACAACCCGCCCGAGATCTTCCGCCCCGAGGACAGCAGGTGGGCGAGCCGGGCGGTCAAACGAGGCGAGATTCGCAGGCTGGCACGGGGGCTGTATACGACCAATCTCGATGAGCCGGCCGAGCGGCTCGTGCGGCGTCGCTGGTACGACGTCGCCGCGCTCTGCAGCTGTGCCGTGTAATGGTGCCGATGTCCTACCGCGACGAGTACATGAGCGCCCTGCGCGCGCTCAGCCACAACGACAACCCGACGCCGCTGTGGCGCGTGATCGACCGCGCCCAGCGCTGGGCAGCGCTCATGACATGGACCGGCCACGACCGCGTCCTGGAGCTGATGCGCGCGACCAACGCGCTCACCCCACCCGAGAGCGCCCGCGAGTTGAACCTGCATCTTCTCGATCCCGACTGATACAGACGTATCGTGCCGGCGTGCTGTCACCCCGACAGCGCCCACAGCAGCAGCGCCGCGGGGACCAGATTGGCGGTCGGGGAGAACCGCAGCTCCTCGCGCGTCGCCACCAGCGCCGGGCGGCCGGGGAGGGCTCGCATCGGCGCGGTGGCCTTCTGACGGTTGACGGTCGCCCAGTCGGCGACCTCGACCGCCTCGATCGCCTCGCGGGGGCCGCAGACGAAGTCGATCTCGCCACCCCGGCGGGTGCCCCACACGTGCAGGCGCTCGGGCGCGCGGAAGCCCTCGGCGCTGTGCTCGGCCGGCTCGTAGCGGCGGTAGAGCGCCAGCGCGAGCGCGTTCTCGACCTCCGCGTGCCGGTCGCGCGGCAGGCCGCTGCGGGTCGTCGCGATCGTGTACAGCAGCGGATCGCCGAAGTAGAGCTTCTTGTCCTTGGCGAGGTCTCCGGAGCCCGCGTCGCCCTTCCAGAAGTAGAGGATCAGGGCGAAGTAGTTGACCGCGAGCAGCTCCACGTAGCTCTGCACCGTGCGGGGATCGTTCGCCTCTCCGCCCGGCCGGCGCGCGCCGGAGCCGAGCGGCACGCCCAGCTCGCGGGCGATCCGCGACCAGCTCACCTTCGCGCCGAGCGAGCGCACGATCCGCTCCAGCAGCGCGTGTGCCGCCGGCATGCTCGCACCGCGGCGCTGGACCTCGCGCGCGAGCGAGTCCCACAGCAACCGCTGCACCTCCTCGCTTGGCTCCGGCAGCCCGGACGCCGCCTCCACGACCGCAGCGGGCAGGCCGCCGAACAGCAGGTAGCGCTCCAGCGCGACCCGCAACATCGGCAGGTGCACCCGCGCGTCGAGCAGCGCGGCCCGGCCATCGTCACTCAGCAGCTCGCCGACCGTCAGGCCGGGCCCGGGTGGCAGCCCATCCGGGGAGCAGGCGCGCGCGAAGGCGGCGAAGCTCTGCGGCAGCACCAGCATGTCGCGACCCGCCCCGCGACGGCCCGGCAGCCGCTCGGCGGCGCCCTCCGCGAGGTCGATCGCGGAGGAGCCGGTGCAGATCACGACGTCGCGGTCGAGCAGCCCGTCGTCCCACAGCGACTTGATCGAGGTGCGCCAGCTGCGTGCAGCGGTGACCTCATCCAGCAGCACCAGCCGTGTTCCCTTCTTCCCATCCCCGGCGAGCTCGAGCGCCCGCTCCACCGTCGCGACCAGTTCGGCGGCCGGCTGGTCCTCCAACAGGTCGAGCGACAGGTACACCACCCCACGCGGCGCCACGCCCTCCCGCAGCGCGCGGCTCACCAGCAGCTTCAGGTCCGTGGACTTCCCGACCTGCCGCGGCCCGCGCAGGATGTGCACCGCGGCGCGCATCAGATCGACCTCATCGACCTGTGGCGCCGGCAACCGCACCGGCCGCACGCGCAGACGGCGCAGATGCGGATCGTCAGCCTCCCACCCCGACCGACCCCACCATGGGTTGTACCGGTAGATCCGCTCATCCGCCAACATTGTGGAGCCTATATTAGCATTCCGTTCCATAAAAGACCCCCTCTTTCATGGAATTAGATGCAGATAAGTGTATCTCTAATCGGGATCCGTCGGATCGGATACCTTTGAGCGCCGATGAGCGAGGCCGCGGCCGACAGCACACCCCCCCTACGCAGTCGCCCTGCGTGGTCGGCGCTCGCCGCGCACTACGAGACGATCAAGGGGACGCATTTGCGCGAGCTGTTCGCCGCGCACCCGGCACGCGGTGAGCAGATGACGGCCGAGGGGGCGGGGCTGTACCTCGACTACTCCAAGAACCGCATAACCAGCGAGACGCTGAAGCTGCTGGTCGACCTCGCCGAGCAGTCGGGCGTGGCGGAGCGGATCGAGGCGATGTTCAAGGGCGAGAAGATCAACGTCTCGGAGAACCGCTCTGTCCTGCACGTGGCGCTGCGGATGCCGAAGAGCGCGTCGCTGATCGTCGATGGCGTCGACGTGGTGAAGCAGGTGCACGAGGTGCTGGAGCGGATGACGGCCTTCGCCACGCGCGTGCGCTCGGGCGAGTGGACGGGCCACACGGGGAAGGCGATCCGCAACGTGGTGAACATCGGGATCGGCGGCTCGGACCTTGGCCCGGTGATGGCCTACGAGGCGCTGCGCCACTACTCCCAGCGCGAGCTGACGTTCCGCTTCGTCTCCAACGTGGACGCGACCGACTTCGTCGAGGCGACGCGCGACCTGAACCCCGAGGAGACCCTGTTCATCGTCAGCTCGAAGACCTTCACGACGGTCGAGACGATGACGAACGCGCGCTCGGCCCGGGAGTGGCTGCTGGGAGGATTGGGAGGAGGAGGGGGCAGTGGCGGCGCCGAGGCCGCGATCGCAAAGCACTTCGTCGCGGTCTCCACCAACGCGGAGCTGGTGGCGCAGTTCGGGATCGACACCGAGAACATGTTCGGCTTCTGGGACTGGGTCGGGGGGCGCTACTCGATGGACTCGGCGATCGGGCTCTCCACTTTGCTCGCAATTGGCCCCGGGCGCTTCGGAGAGCTGCTGGCAGGCTTCCACGCGATCGACGAGCACTTCCAAAACACCCCCTTCGCCGAGAACCTGCCCGTGCTGATGGGCCTGCTGTCCCTCTGGTACGGCAACTTCTTCGGCGCCGAGACGCACGGGGTGATGCCCTACGACCAGTACCTGAAGCGCTTCCCCGCCTACCTGCAGCAGCTGACGATGGAGTCAAACGGCAAGCGCGTGACGCTGACGGGCGCCGAGGTGGACTACCAGACGGGAGCGGTGTACTGGGGCGAGCCGGGCACCAACGGCCAGCACAGCTTCTACCAGCTCCTCCACCAGGGCACGAAGCTGATCCCCGTAGACCTGATCGGCTTCGCCCAAAGCAACAACCCGCTCGGCGAGCACCACGACCTGCTGATGTCAAACGTCTTCGCCCAGGCCGAGGCGCTCGCCTTCGGCAAGACCGCAGACCAGGTCCGCGAAGAGGGAACCCCCGAGCCAATCGTCCCTCACCGCACGATGCCCGGCAACCAGCCAACCAACACGATCCTCGCCACCCGCCTCGACCCCCACACGCTAGGCGCGCTCGTGGCCCTGTACGAGCACAGCGTCTTCACCCAGGGCGCGATCTGGGGCATCGACTCCTTCGACCAGTGGGGCGTGGAGCTGGGGAAGGCGCTGGCGAAGAAGATCGTCCCCGAGCTGCAGAGCAAGGCCGAGCCGCAGCTGGACCACGACAGCTCGACCAACGCGTTGATTCGGCGGTACCGCGCGATGCGGCAGGGTTGATCGGCCTGGGGCCAGGCCGGCGCATCGGCTGTGATGCGTCGCGGCCGGTCGATACGCGAGCCGGAGGACTCAGCCGCCGGCCTGCGCCTGAAGCGTGCGCGTGACGTCCCGCCCCCGCGGGGTGAGCGCCCACGCGTTGGGCTCTCCTTTGGCGTGGTCGCCCCCCGCGTTGCCGATCAACCCGAGCGTCTGCAAACGCGCCAGCAGCTTGGAGATCTGGCCCTGGTCGGAGATCCCCGCGGCGGTCGCGACCTGTCGGTTGCTGGGATGCGACCCGGGCCCACCCAACGAGTC
>JBEKYV010000013.1:0-18807 GCA_049510515.1 Solirubrobacteraceae bacterium
CACCTACAAGTTCGAACTGGAAAACGACAGCCAGCTGGTGCTCGGCGACCAGGTGGAGGTTGGCGGCGTGCCGGTGGGGAACGTCACTGCGATCACGCTCACCCACAACTACCGCGCGGCGCTGATCACGATCCACATCGAAGGCTCGCTTGTGCCGCTGCATAGGGGCACAACCGCGCAGGTGCGAGTGCCCTCGCTGACGACCGTCGCGGGGCGCTACGTATCGCTCTCGCCGGGTCCCAACAACGCGCCGACGCTGCCCGCCGGCTCGACGCTGCCGGCGGGCTCGGGCACGGGCACGACCGACCTCGACCAGCTGTTCGACACGCTCAACCCGCGCACGCGCAAGGGGTTGCAGCAGTACTTCGTGGGAGAATCCGAAGCGTACGCGGGCGCCAGCCAGGAGTTGGGCACGGACGTCGAATACTTTGGCCCCTTCCTCGCCTCCGCCAATCACATCTTCGCCGAGCTCAGCAAAGACCAGCGGACGTTCACCAACTTCCTCGTGTACTCCGCCAAGGCGCTCAGCATCCTCGGCGCCCACCGCGAAGAACTGACCAACCTGGTGACCAACGGTGAGCAGGGGCTCGGGGCGCTGGGCGCCGAACAGGCCAGCCTGCAGCAGGGAGTCGCGCAGCTGCCATCCACGCTGGCTCAGGGCAACCGCGCGTTCGCGCAACTGCCCTCCACGTTCGCCGCGCTGCGCAAGCTGGCGACCGTCGCGGGGCCCGACACCAAGACGCTCGCGCCGTTGTTTTCCAAGCTGACGCCGCTCGTGGACGAAGCGGGGCCGGTGCTGCACAACCTCAGCCTCGCGCTCAGCAAGCCGGGGCCGAGCAACGACCTCACCGACACCGCGCTGGCGCTGCCGACGCTCGCCCAGGAGCTCGTCAACGGCTCGCCCAGCGACGTCAAAGCACTGCAGGAATCGGTTCCCGTGACCGCCTTCTTCGGGCCCTACGCCCCCGACCTGCAGGGCTTCGTGCGCACCTTCGGCACGAGTGCCGGCTACTACGACGCCAACGGTCAGTACGCGCGCATCAGCGCCGTGTTCAACAACTTCAAGCTCGGTGCGGGCAACACGCTCACGCCCACCACACCGCAAGAAGGCCTAAAGGGCTTGCACACCCGCGAACTGACTCGCTGCCCCGGCGCCGGCGCGACGCCATCGCCCGCCGACGGCTCGGCGCCCTTCACCGACGAAGGCAAGCTCAACTGCAACCCCACACAGGTGCCGTGATGAACCCCCGTCGCCGCAACTCGCTTGCCGCCAGCCCGCTGCTGATCGGGGCGCTCACCGTGCTGATCGGGGTCGTGGCGGTGTACGTCTCCTACGGCGCCAACAACGGCCTGCCGTTTACGCCTACGTACAACATCAAGGCCGAACTCCCGGAAGCCTCCGGCCTGGAAAAGGGCAATCAAGTAAGGCTGTTCGGCCGGCGCATCGGGATCGTGAGCGCGATCGTCCCCCACCAGGATCCCAACACCGGCAAGATCACCGCGGTCGTCAGCTTGAAGCTTGAAAAGCATGCGGAACGGCTGCCGGCCGACACGACGACGGAGGTCGAATCGGTGTCGACGATCGGCCTGAAGTATCTGGAATTGAAGCGTGGCCACTCGCGACAGACGATCCCCGACGGCGGGACGATCCCCGTCTCGCACGCCCGCGAACCGGTGGAGATCCAGGGCTTCTTCAACATCTTCGACAAGAAGACACGGATCGCGATCCAGCAGAACACCAACGCCTTCGGCAACGGCTTCGCCGGGCGCGGGGTGGGCCTGAACGAAACGATCCACACGCTGCGCCCGCTGGTGGATAACTCTGTGCCCGTCCTGCGCAACCTCGCCTCGCCGCAAACCGGCTTCGGCCAGCTGTTCGTCGCGCTCGACAAAATCGCCAGGGAAGTCTCCCCCGTGGCCGAGACGCAGGCCTCCTTCTTCCGGGAGCTCGCCACCTTCTTCACCGCCTTCGCCGCCGCCTCGCCCTCGGTGGAACGGACGATCGAAGGGGGCCCGGCTGCACTCCACCAGGCGATCCACTCGCTGCCCTACGAGGAGCCGTTCATCGAAAAAGGCACCGAATTCGTGAGCTTGCTGCGGCCGAGCGCAAAGATCCTGACTAAGGTCGCGGCGCCGCTCGGACACGCCTTCGCGGTTGGCACCGTCAACGTGCGCGCCGCCGCCTCCCTCAACGCGCAGCTGGCCAAGTCGCTGCAGGCGCTCGAGCTCTTCTCCAACAACCCGCTCGTGCTGGTCGGCTTCGAAGAACTCACCCGCACCGCCGAACTCGGCACGCCGCTGTTCGCCGGCCTGGCGCCCGCCCAAACCAACTGCAACTACATCACGCTGACCTTCCGCAACCTCGCCAACTCGCTGTCGGAGAGCATCGGCAACGGCACGCTTGCGCGCGTCGTGCCGATCCTCCCACCCTCCGGGGAAAACAACGAGGGGCTGCCGGCCTCGGCGCCCGCCAACGGGCCCTCGGACGACGAAAACGTCACCACCCACACAAAAATCGAAGACAACCACCTGCACTACAACCCCTACCCGTACGTGGGCGGGCCCGGCCAGCCGCTGGAGTGCGAAGCGGGCAACATGCAGTACGCCGTCGGCAAGACCGTGATCGGCAACACCTCGACGACGCTCGGCACGACCCACGAAGCGACCAAGCGCAGCGAAAGCCTGTACGGGGAAAAGTACCCGGCCTCGCAGTTGAAGGACTTTCCCAAGGAAAGCTCCGGCAGTGGTAGCGGGCAGAGCCAGAGCAAGGGCAGCTCGAGCTCGAGCAACAGCCAGAGCAAGGGGAAGCAGTCATGAGCGGCACGCAGAGGCCGAGCGGGGGGGCGCCGGGAGACGGGCGTGAGCTGCACGGGCCGGACGCACATGGGCGGCCCCAGCCGGGCACGGGCAGCACGCGCTGGTGGCGCCGGCGCCGCGACACCGCAGTGTCGGAGCTGCAGAAGCGCTCCAACCCGGTGCGCACCGGGGTCATCTTCCTGATCATCCTCGTGGTGGGCGTCTACTTTGGCTTCACCAAACACCTCCCGTTCAAACACGGCTACCGCCTCAACGCGGTGTTCAGCTCCTCGGTCAACATCCGCCCCAAGTCGCCCGTGCGGATCGCGGGAGTGACCGTCGGCACCGTCACCTCGACGCGCCTGGAGAGCAGCCACGTGGCGCTCGTGACGATGGAAATCGAAGGCAAGGGGCTGCCGATCCACTCCGACGCGTCGCTCAAGATTCGCCCGAAGATCTTCCTCGAAGGCAACTGGTTTGTCGAACTGCAGCCCGGCAGCCCCTCTGCGCCCGCGCTCTCCTCGGGCGCCACGCTCCCGGTCACGCAGACCTCACAGCCGGTGCAGCTCGATCAGGTGCTCGACGCGCTCAACACCGACACGCGCACCAACCTGCAGACCTTCCTGGTCGAATACGGAGCGGCGCTCACCGCCAAGCCGACGCCCGAACAGAACGCCGAACAGTCCCCCGAAGTAAGCGGCCTCAACATGGCGCAGGCGCTCAACAAGGCCTACCGGCTGGGGCCCGAAGCGCTGCGCAAAGGCACGATCGTCAACCAGGCGTTCGCGGGCACCGAAACCCACGACCTCTCCAAGTTGTTTGCCAGCATCGAAAAAGTCAGCGCCGAACTGGACGTGCACGAGCAGGCGCTCGGCGAAATCGTCGGCCACTTCAACACCTTCCTGCACAACTTCGCCGCGCAAGGGTCCAGCGTGCGCACGGCGGTCGCCGAGCTGCCGCGTGCGCTGCGCGGCACCGAACACGGCTTCGCCGAACTGGAGGGCGCCGCGCCCTCGATCAGGACCTTCGCGCTCGATCTGATCCCCGGCGTCGAACAGATCCCCGCCACCGACGCCGCCGCCTTCCCGTGGATCGAACAGGTGCGGGGCGCGCTGAAGCCGAGCGAGCTCGGTGGGGTCGCCGCCGCCCTGCACACCGCGGCACCCGAGATCGCCTCGGTCACCGCCGGGCAGGTCGCCTTCCAGCCGCAGCTCACCAACTTCAGCAAGTGCCTGAGCAAGGTGCTCTACCCGGCAGGGTCCACCAAGCTTCAGGATGGCGCCAACACCTCGGGGGGAACCGCCGAACATGAATTCTGGTACGCGATGGCGGGTGTGGCCGGCTTCAGCCAGAACTTCAACGGCAACGGCGCCGCCGGGCGCTTCATCACCGGTGGCGCCGGCTCCACGCTGCTCTCGCCGCCGGCGACCCTCGTGAAGCCGGGTGCGCCGACGACAGGCAAGACCTTGATCGCCCAGACGCGTCTGGCGCCCGAAGGCACCAGCCCGAAGTTCACCGGCAACGAGCCGGCGTACAAGCCGCTGGTGCCCTGTTACACGCAGAAGCTGCCCGAATTCAACGGCCCGCTGGCGCACGGTCGCGCGGACGGGGGTGGATGATGGCGGCTGGGGCAAACGGGGGGGTGACTCCCGATTCACATGACGGCGGACGCGGGATTCGCGACCAGATCGAGCGCTACCGCACAGCATTCATCGCGGTGGTGACGATGATCGTGATCGCCGCCGGCACCGCCGGCTACATCCTCGCCCACGAGCGTCTCTCGGTGCCGGCGTGGGTGCCGGTGATCGGGCGCGAATCATTCGTGCTGAAGGGCGAATTCTCGACCGCCCAGGCGGTCACGCCCGGCCAGGGCCAGTCGGTCACGATCGCCGGCGCGAAGATCGGCGAAATCTCCACCGTGGAACTGCACAACGGCAGGGCGCTGGTGAGCATGAACCTGACGCCCAAGTACGCCACCTACATCTACCGGGACGCGACCGCGCTGCTGCGCCCCAAGACCGGGCTGAAGGACGAGACGGTCGAGATTTCTCCCGGCCACCCATCCTCCGGGCGGATCTCTGGCGGCTACACGATCCCGGTCACGCAGACCTCTCCCGACGGCAACCTCGAAGAATTCCTCGGCTCCTTCGACGCCGAAACGCGTGAGCTTTTGCAGGAGCTGCTCGCGGGGGTCGGGGAGGGCCTGAACGGCAACTCCGCCAACCTCTCGGCGACCTTCAAGCGCTTCGCCCCGCTCGGCCACGAGCTCACCGAGATCGGCGACGAAGTGGCCAAGCGCCAGTACTACGTCGAACACGGGATCCACAACTTCCGTCTGCTGATGGAAGCGCTCGGCAGCAAAGACACCAAGCTCGCGCAGTCGGTCGAGTATGGCAACGCGGTGTTCGCGACCTTCTCCAAGGAGGACCGCCAGGTGCAGGAAACCCTGCGCGAGCTACCGGGCGTGCTGCACCAGGCCAACCACGGATTCGACAAGCTCGCCACCGCGGTGCGCGTCACCGGCCATACGCTGCACGCGCTCCAGCCCTTCGCCACGGCGCTCGCCCCGGCACAGAAGGAGCTGCGAGCCTCGTTCAAGGCGACCACGCCGATCCTCAAGAACGAAGTGCGCCCGCTGTTGCGCCAGATCCTGCCGGTGCTCCAGCAGCTGGAGCCCTCGCTGAAGGACTTCTCGCAGTCCTCGCCGCAGCTGACGACAGGGTTCACGGTGATCAACGAATTCTTCAACGAGATCGCCTACAACCCCAGCCCCAGCCAGGGCAACTTCCTGTTCTACCTCGACTGGGCCAACCACGACCTCAACAGCGTGGTCTCCCAAGGCGACGCGCATGGGGCTGAGGGCCAGGCGCTGCTGTACTTCAACTGCGAACAGGTCTTTCTCCTGAACGACGTGGCGGCGGTCGACCCGACGGCCAAACTGGTGCTCGGCCTGCTCAACCCGCCCAACGCGTCTCAGTGCAAAGCGGCGACATCGGCCAGCTCGACGGCGGCGAAAGCGGCGAGCCTGCTCACCGGGGTCAGCCCCGAGGCGCGGATCGCCGATCGCGTGTTCGGCCAGGGCCCCGACGCCGCCGCGCTGGCGCCGTCCGCGGCGCTCGGAGGGGGTCACTGATGCGTAATCGTGCCCGGATGCTCGGTCGGGGGACGCTGATGCACAACGGTGCCCGGACGTTCGGAGGTGATCGCTGATGCAGAAGCGCGCGCCGACGCTCGCCAACATCCTCGTGATCGTGCTGTTCGCCTTGAGCTGCTTCGGGCTGCTGCTGTTCCTGTGGGACTCCTTCGGCGGCCCGGTCCCGCTGAAGCCGAAGGGCTATCGTTTCACGGTCGAGCTCTCGCGCACGCTGGCGCTGGCGGAAGAGTCCGATGTGCGGATCAGGGGCGTGGACGTCGGCCACGTGGTCAGCCTCGCCACGCACACCAACGGAACGACCGACGTGACCGTCGAAATGAACCATCAGTACGCTCCGATCTCCTCCGCCGATCGCATGATGCTGCGCCAGAAGACGCTGCTGGGGGAGACCTACATCGAACTCTTCCCGCCAGGCACCTCCGGGCAGGAAATCGTCGAAGGGTCGAGCCAGTCGGGGGGCTCTGGTCAATCACAGGGGTCTGGTCGGTCGCAGGGGTCGGCTCAATCGCAGAGCGCTGGGGCGCAGCGGGACGCCACCGTGGTGAGTGCCCAGCCGGTCCCCGACGGCGGGCGGCTCTCAACCAGCCAGGTCGACCCGGTGGTGACGCTCGACGACATCCTCGCCTCGCTCGACCCGCAGGTGCAGAGGGCCTTCAAAACCTGGCAGCAGGCGCAGGCCGCCGCTCTCAACGGGCGCGGCGAACAGATCAACGCCAACATCGCCGAACTCGAGCCGTTCGCGGAAAGCGCCAACAAGCTGGTCGCGATCCTCGCCTCCCAGGAAGGCGCGGTCACCGCGGTGGTGCACAACACCGGTGTGCTGTTCGACGCACTGACCGAACGCAGCGGCCAGTTCCGCGGGTTCATCGTCAACGGCGAGCGCACCCTCCATGCGCTGAGCGCCAGCAGCGCCCAGTGGGCCAACGCCTTCCGGCTGCTGCCCGCGTTCGAGCGCGGTGGCACGAGGACGCTGCGCGAATTCGACGAGCTCGTCAAGGTGGCGAGCCCCGTGCTCGAAGAGTCGAAGGCGTGGGAGCGCGAGCTGACGCCGCTGCTGGAAGGAGTGCAGGCGTTCACGCCCGACTTCAACAACCTGCTCACCAACCTCGGCCCGTTCACGAACGCCTCCAAGAAGGGCCTGCCGGCATTCGAACGTGTGCTGGGGGAGCTCACCCCGCTGCTCAGCAACGTCACGCCGCCGCTGCGCAACTTCGAGCCCTTCCTCAAGTTCACCGGCGAATACGTCCCCGAGCTGCAGGCGCTGTTCGCCAACGCCGCCGCCGCCACTCAGGCGCATAACAAAAACAACGACCTCACCGGCGAACCGATCCAGCACTATCTGCGCGCGCTGAACACCGTCAGCCCCGAAGGGCTCGCGGTCTACAACCAGCGGATCGGCACCGACCGCGCCAACCCCTACTTCAAGTCCGGCGGGCTGCGGCTGCTGGGAAGCGGCGGGCTGCAGGTATTCAGCACCGGTAACTGCGCCGACTCCGCGCCGTCGCTGAGCGTGGCCGCCAAGGAACAGACTCCGCTCGAAAAGCAGCTGGTGGAAGACCGCGTCGTCAATGAAGCGGGCAGCACCACCAACTCGGTGGGCGCTCCCGCGTGCCCCCAGCAGGCGCCGTTCGACTGGGAAGGCGTGACCAGCCAGTTCCCGCACGTAACCAGCGCCAAATAGCCTCGCGCCCTGAGTGGGGAGCGCAGTCGGGCTCCCACTCCGCAAGCTGGCGTGGTGGGGCCGTGGTGGGCAGGTGGATCAGCCGCGCTGCGGGACGGGCTCCTTCGCAAACGCCGCCACGAGCGCGCGGTGGTGGCCGAGGTAGGGGAGCATCGCGAAGTAGCCCAGGTCGCCGCGCAGGCGGGGCAGTTCGCCGGTGCGATCCTCCAGTGCCCGGCGATGCAGGATCGACGCGATCCCCCCGGTCATCGCCTCCGAGGTGTAGGGAGGCAGGAGGTCGGGGTTGGCGCAGTGGAAGCGGCCCTCCTCCAGCAGCGGCGGAAACAGATGCAGCAGCGCATGGTGGCGCTCGGCTGCGGCGGGACAGGCGCAGAGGCTCTCGACCAGCACCACACGTGCCCCGTCGGGGTCCTCCGCAAGTGCGCTCAGCAGGGCATCCAAGCCTCCGCGGACGCGCTCAGGCCACGGCACCGGGCGCTCCACGCGCTCCAGCACCTTGGCTTCGATTCTGGCGATCACCGCGTCGAGCGCCCTCAGGAAGCACTCTTCCTTGTCGGCGAAGTGCTCGTCGAACACTGCGGGTGCCACCTTCGCGGTCTGCAGCACCCGCTCCACCGTGGTGCGGTCGTAGCCGCGGTAGGAAGCGGTGGCGATCATCGCGTCGAGCATGCGCACGCGCGGGTCGCGAGCTCGATGCGTGGCGCAAACACGAGAGCCGGCAGGTGGTTGCCGGACGCCGGAGTGGCTGCTGTGCAACATCTTTCCTCCCTCCCTGCCCGATGAAGGAGCGGGTGGAGGAGCGTGACGGCCGATCGGCGGGGCGATCGCGCGCCGCGTTTTCCCAGGCGCTGAATCCCGGACTGTGGGTTTCCCTCTCCTACTCTCCCTCAGAGAGTAGACCCGCGGATATGCGGTTGTCAAGGGGCGCGGCGTTTGTCAAGGGATCCCGCTCCCCGGGCACGGTGAGAAAGCGCAACCGGTAGCGCCCCACCACGATCTCATCGCCGTCCTTGAGCATCCGCCACTCGATCCGCTCGCCGTTGACGAACACGCCGTTGAGGCTGCGATCGTCGAGCACCCTGACGCCGTCGGGTTGGTGCACCAGCAGGGCGTGCCGGCGCGAGACGGTGGGGTCGTCGAAGCGGATGTCCGCCGCCAGGCTGCGCCCCACCCGGGTCCACTCCTGGGTCAGCGCCACCACGATGTTCTCGCCGTCCTCCTCGTAGGCGAGATACTCCCCGGGCTGCTGGAGGTGCTCCTTCGCCTGTGCCACCCACTCCAGCTCGTCCGTGCCGAGGCTCTCGGGTGAGTGGGCGCCGCCGAGGCCCGCGGCGCGGAGGCCCGCGGCGCCAAGACTCGCGGCGAGATCCGGCGCGCCGCTGTGGCCGAGGCGCCCCACGCTGAACAGCGAGGCGCGCACGAAGCTGGCGCCTCCGCAGCCGGGGCAGTCGCTCAATGTGTCGGAGGCGGCCAGCGTAAGGACATAGCCGCAGCGCTGACAACGAAAGGATCCCGCTCCCGCCATCGTGCCCGAGGTCAGTGACTCCACCATCTCACAGCTCCTCTTCTCCTATTGGGATACGTCCCGGCGCTCGTCTGCCGGCAGACCCTGGGGGGAATCATAACCGCACTTTTCCCGTTCGGTCTAAAAGGCTTGTAATTTTCTGGAGACTCGTGGAAGAGCACCAGAGGCGTACGTTTGCCAGAGAGCGGGGGACCTGGGGTAGCGAGGTCTTTCTACCCTGTCGCGGCTGCCTCCAAACGGGCCGGCACGGGCCGGAGATGCTCGAGGCTGCCGGGCGGTGAGGGCTGGCGCCGTGGGCCGCGAGGCGGGCGGTTGCCGGTACTGAGAACCCGGGAGGAGATGGCCGAGACGCGGCGAAATCCCGTTCATGGCTCCTGCGACCGTCACCGACATCGAGCAGTTCGAGCGCGTGCTGCTGCGCCGCAGCGTGGGCGTGCTGACATCTGACCGCAACCACTGCGCCGACTGCGGTCGCACCCCGCTGGTGGGAGAGCGCGTGCACCTCTACGAGGGCCGCGGCGGGGGCGTCGTATGCGAGCTCTGCCGGCCACTGCGGCGCGACCATCCCGCGGCCACCGAGACTGTGCGCCACTCGCCGCAGGGCAACGGCGTGCGCCTGATGGCTCGCGCGGCGTAGCCCGTCCGGCTGACCCTGCTGACCACCACCGATCGCCCCACGGCTCGCTCGATGGCTTGCCCCCGAGGCTGCGCGGCGTAGCTTTCGTCCGGAGTGGCCCTATAAACTGCCGGGCGCGATGGACCCGCTGACTGTCTCGATCACGATCGACGCTCCCCGCGAGCGCGTGTTTGACTACCTGCAGGACATCGCCAACCACTCCGAGTTCACCGACCACTACCTGCGCGACTGGCATCTGACGCGCAAGAACTCCGTCGGCAAGGGCGCGGGGGCGCGCTTTCGCGTGGCCGCCCCGGGACCGGGCAGCCGCTTCAACTGGGGCGATGTGACTTTCGCCGAGGTGGAGGCCCCGCACCGCATCGTCGAGGTGGGGCGCGGCGGCAAGACCAACAGGATCCGCACGCTCGGGATATACGAGCTGGCGCCGGGCGCCGGCAACACCACGCGCGTGCGCTACACGCTGGAGACCCGGCCCTCCACGCTCTCCGACCGCCTGCTGGAGTCCTTCGGGGCGCGCGGGTGGCTGCGTCGCAAGAACATGAAGGCGATGCGCCGGCTGCGTTCGATCATCGAGAGCGGCGAGGGGCGCGGGCAGCGCGTCACGGTTGCCGGTGGGTAAACTGCCGCCTCGCATGTTCCGGCTCCCGCGCAAGATCCCGCTCGTTGCCCTGTCTGCCGTGCTGGCGGCGCTGGCGCTTGGGGCCTGCGGGGAATCGCACACGCGCGTCACGACCGGCACCTACGCGGGCGGCGGCGGCAAGAACGCGCCCTACCTCAACGTCGGGCCGCTCGTCTACCAGGTGCAGATCTCGCGCGAGCTGAACCCTTACAACACCGAAGACTCCGCCTACCTGCTCGGGCTGACCCCCGCTCAGAGCAAGCTGAACCCCGGCGAAGAGTGGTTTGGGGTGTTCATGCAGGTCTACAACGAAAGCACCGTGCCCCACCCCGCCGCCACCGACCTCACGGTCGCCGACACCCAGGGCAACGTATACCGCCCGATCGTCCTTGGCCCCGCCAACCTGTTTGCCTACCGCGGTGGGATCGTGCCCGCCAACAACCAGATCCCCGCCCCCAACACGGTCGCCGCCGAGGGGCCCACCCAGGGCGAGCTGTTGCTGTACAGGATCAAAGTCGAATCGCTGGACAACCGGCCGTTCACGTTCACGATCGTCGACCCGCGGGATCCCACGAAGACGGCCTCCGCGGAACTCGACGTTTAGCGTCATCCCCCGGCCTGCAGCGCCGCTTCGATCACCTGCCGAGCGACCGGCGCCGCGCTTTCTCCGCCCGCGCCGTCGCGCACCATCAGCACCCCGACGGCGATCTTGGGGTGCCGCGCCGGGGCGAACGCCGCAAACCAGGCGTCGGTATTCTTGAGGTTGTTCTGTTCGGCCGCGCAGCTGCTCGATTCGGTGGTGTGTTGGGAGGAAGATGATGAGTGTTCTTCACCTTCGGCGGGCTTCTGTTCGGTGCTGGCGTCGCAGGTGGCGGGGGTGCCGAGTTCGGCAGTGCCCGTCTTGCCGGCAACTTCCACCCCGGGGATCGCCGCCGCGGTGCCGGTGCCGTAGCGCACCACATCGAGCATCATGCCCCGCACCGTGCGGGCCGTGGCAGCGCTGATCGCGCGTGTGGGGGCGGAGCCCGTGCTCCCGCCGCCGGCGTCACCGCCAGCGCCGGATGCTTTGACGAGGCTGGGGGTGGGGTGGCGCCCGCCGTCGGCGATCGTCGCCGCCACGGTCGCCATCTCCAACGGGCTGGCCAGCACCTGGTCTTGGCCGATCGCGGTCGAGCCGACCGCCAGTTCGCCCTGGATCTGGCTGGCGGGAGGGAGCGTGCTTTCGGCGGCGCCTTCGATCCCCGGGGGGTGGTTGAAGCCATACCGTTCCGCCATCGCCACCAGCCGCGCCGCGCCCAGCTTGACGCCCAGCGGGGAGAACACGGAGTTGCACGACACCGCGAAGGCCTCCACCAGCGTGCCGCCGCATTCCTCGCCGTTGGCGTTGTGCAGCAGCACCCCATCAAGCTTCGCCGCGGTCGCGTAAGGGAAGGTGCTGGTGGGGCGCGCGATCCCCGCTTCGAGCACCCCGCTGACGGTGATCATCTTGAACGTGGACCCCGGCGGCTGCAGCGCGTCCAGCCCGATCCCGGCCACCCCCAGCACCTGACCGCTGGCAGGCTCCATCGCGATTACCCCGCCATACTGGCCGCCCAAAGCGGTCACCACCGCCGTTTGCAGCGCTGGGGAGATCGTGGTGCGCACCGCGCTTCCCGCGTGGGCGCTCGCGCGCGCCAGCACCCGCCCGCCGCTCGTGGCCCCTGCGCTCCTCACCGCGAGCAGTTCGCCTCCCGGGGTGCCGCGCAGGCGCGCATCGGCCGCCAGCTCCAGCCCGCTCACACCCACGATTGCGTTGGGCGGCACCCCTTCTGCCTGGAGTGCCTGCAGGCGGCTGGCGGGGATCGGCCCCACTTCGCCCACGATCGCGCTCGCCGCGGCCCCCAGCGGCGAGGAGCGCGTCCCCGCGGCGGTGGCGGGCCCCTGCGCCAGCACCGAGCCTTCGCGTGCCAACAGCGCCGCGCGCGGGGGCAGCGTCGTGCTTCTGCTCAGCAGCTCTCCTTCGCGCAGCCCAGGGAAGGCGAGCGAGCGCGACCATCGCACGCGCGCTTCGTCTTCGTGCGGGCCAGGCACAATCGGCAGGCGCAAGCGCTCGGAAAGCGTGCCGAACAGGCGCGTGCGCACCCGTGTCGCGATCACCTCCACGCCATCGGCCGCCCTTCGCGGCGCGCCCGTGGCCGCTTCGCTGTCCGCTTCGCTCCGTGGGGTCCCCACCACGCCCTCGCTCTCGGCGGTGGCGGTCATCAGCGCTTCCCTGTACACCTGCGCGAATTCGCCCGCCGACACCGCGCGCTGCGAGGCGGGGGAGAGCTCGCTGTACATGCTCGCGTAGTCGCCCTTCGCCCAGGCGGCGGCGAAGCGCGCTGCCACCCCCGGGGCGGGCGATGCGGAGGAGTGTCCGGCGCCGACGATCGCCCCCACCACGAACGCCACCGCCGCCAGCACAACCAGAACCTGCCCGCCCCGCGCTCCCAGCACGCGGTGGGAGACCGATGTGGCAGTCAATGCCGGTCTCCGGTGCGGATTCTCACGACGCAGAACGGTAGAACATGGGTATGACGACGCTCGACTGGCTGATTCTGCTGTTCGTGCTGACCCTCGGCCTGTTTGGCCTGCGGCAGGGGTTCATCGTGGGCGTGCTGTCGTTCGGGGGGTTTGCGATCGGGGCCTTCATCGGCACCCGCCTCGGTCCGCTGCTGCTGCCCCAGGGGTCGAGCTCGCCCTATGCGCCCGCCTTCGGGCTGGTGGGGGCGCTGCTGGCCGGGGCGATCCTCGCCACCGGCCTGGAGGGGGTGGGGTGGCGGCTGCGCCGTACCACCAGTGTGGTACCGGGGGTGGGTTTGCTGGACCGGATGCTGGGGGCGCTGCTGTCGGCCACGATCGGTCTCGCGGTGGTGTGGATCGTCGCCGCCGTGGCCGCCCAGATCCCGACCGCCACACAGCTGCGCGCCGACATCCAGCGCTCGGAGATCCTCGGCGAGCTCAACGCGCTGCTGCCGCCCTCGGGACCGATCCTCAACGCGCTCGCGCGCCTGGACCCGATCCCCTCGCTGCCCGGCCCGCTGCCGGCGCTCTCCGCGCCCCCGCCCGCGATTGCCCACGACCCCGCGGTGCTGGCCGCCTCACGCAGCGTGGTGCGCGTGCTGGGCACCGCCTGCGGGCTGGCGATCGAGGGCTCGGGGTGGGTGGCGGGGCCCGAAGAGGTGCTCACAAACGCGCACGTGGTCGCCGGGGAGAGCGACACCACGGTCGAGGTCGAAGGCCGACCGCCGGGGCTGGCGGCGCAGGCGATCGCCTTCGACCCGACCTACGACCTCGCGGTGCTGCGCGTGCCCGGGCTCGGGCTGCCGGTATTGAGTCTCGCGCCCAACCCCGCCTCCGGCACCCCCGGGGCGATCCTCGGGTATCCCGAAAACGGGCCGTTCGACGTGCAGGCGGGGCGCATCGGCGCGACCGAGCAGGTGCTCACGCAGAACGCCTACGGTCAGGGGTCGGTGTCGCGGCTGCTTACGCCGCTGCGGGGGCTGGTGCGCCCGGGGAACTCCGGGGGCCCGGTGGTTGACGACCAGGGGACGGTGCTCACCACCGTGTTCGCCGGCACCACGGGGGGCGGCCCGGCCGGTGGGTATGGCGTGGCCAACGCCACTGTCGCGCGCGAGCTCCAGCAGGCCGGCGCGCCCGTCGGCACGGGGCCATGCGACCCCGATTGACCCACCCGCTACTCTGAGCCACCATGCCGAAGACCCTCGTAATCGCCGAGAAGCCCTCCGTCGGGCGCGACCTTGCGCGCGTGCTGCCCGGCACCTTCAAGAAGGAAGAGGGCTGGTTGGAGGCCGAGGAGTATGTCGTGACGTGGGCGGTGGGCCACCTCGTGCAGCTCGCCGAACCCGACGAATACGACGCCAAATACAAGCGCTGGCGGATCGAGGACCTGCCGATCGTGCCCGAGCGCTTCAAGCTGGTGGTGCGCGACGAGCGCTCCAAAAAGCAGATGTCGGTTGTCACCCGCCAGCTCACGCGCGATGACGTGGGCGAGGTGATCAACGCCTGCGACGCCGGCCGCGAGGGCGAGCTGATCTTCGCCTACATCTACGAGAAGGCCGGCTCGACGCTGCCGGTGAAACGGCTGTGGCTGAACTCGATGACCAACGCGGCGATGAAAGACGCGTTCGCCTCGCTGCGTCCTTCCTCGGAGGTGGCGCTGCTCGAGCAGGCCGCCCGCTCGCGCTCGGAGTCCGACTGGATCGTCGGCATGAATGCAACGCGTGCGGCGACGATCCGCCTGCGCACCTCCTTCGACGGGGCCGTCTCGCTGGGGCGCGTGCAGACCCCCACGCTGGCGATCGTCACCCGCCGCGAGGAGGAGATCAAAGCGTTCGTGCCCGAGCCCTACTGGCTGGTCGACGCGATCTTCGCGGCCCCTCCCCTCGAGGGGGAAGGGGGGGAGGAGGGGGGGGTTGAGGTCGTCGGGTCTGGCCAGGACGGCGAGGCTGGCCTCAACGGCGAGCGCGTGTATACCGGCCGATTCCACGCCGGGGCCAAGCCGAGGCTGGCGACCGAGCAGGAAGCGATCGCGATCGTCGAGGCGTGCGAGGGCAAGCAGGCGACGATCACCAAGATCGACGTCAAAGAGCAGCGCGAGCGGGCGCCGATGCTGTACGACCTCACCTCGCTGCAGCGCGACGCCAACACCCGCTTCGGCTTCTCCGCGCGGCGCACGCTTGGGGCAGCCCAGCGGCTGTATGAGGAGCACAAGGCGCTCACCTACCCGCGCACCAACTCGCGCTATCTGACCAAAGACATGATCCCCGAGATCAAGCCCACCGCCGAACTGGTGGGCGCCAACAGGGATTACGCGGCCGGCGCCGCCTACGTGGTCGGGCTCGACGTGCTGCCGCTGGGGCGCGTGGTCAACGACGCCAAGGTGACCGACCACCACGCGATCATCCCCACCCGCACCGAGCACAAAGTCGATCGCATGTCCGACGACGACCGCCGCGTGTACGACCTCGCGGTGCGCCGCTTCCTTGCGGTGTTCCACCCGGAGGCGGTGTTCGAGAACACCCGTGTGGAGACGACGATCCCCGCCCCCGGTGGCGAGCGCGCCGGCAAGTTCGTGTTCCGCACGCGCGGCAAGCTGTTGATTGTGCCCGGCTGGCGCGGGGTGTACGGGCAGGGCGTGGTCGGCGGCGAGCCGCGCACGGGCGACGAGGACGAGGGCACCGACCAGATGCTCCCGCGGCTGATCGAGGGCGAGCACGTGAAGACGCGCGAGATCAAGAGCCTCGCCAAGGAAACCAAGCCGCCGCGCCGCTACTCCGACGCCTCGCTGCTCGGGGCGATGGAGACCGCCGGCAAGCTGGTCGACGACGACGAGCTGCGCGAGGCGATGAAGGAGTCGGGCATCGGCACCCCCGCCACGCGCGCCGCGATCATCGAGCGGTTGATCACCGTCGGCTACATCGAGCGCGACGGGCGCTCGCTGGTGGCTACCGAGAAGGGCCTCAACGTCGTGCGCCTGCTCGGCCACCACCCCCTTACCTCGCCCGAACTGACAGGCCGCTGGGAGCACCGCCTGGACGCGATCGAGCGCGGCGAGGACTCGCGCGAGCACTTCATGAAGGACATCGCGGGCTTCGCCGGAGAGACCGTGAAAATGCTCGACGAGGCGCTCAAAGACGTTCGCATCCCCAAAGCCAACCTCGGCCCCTGCCCGATCTGCGGGCACGCGATCGTGGAAAACCGCAAGGGCTACTCCTGCTGGGCGCGCAACGACCCCGGCTGCGGCTTCGTGATCTGGAAGTCAAAAGCGGGCAAGACGCTGCCGCTCGCGGTCGCCCGGGAGCTGATCCGCACCGGCTACACCGCGCGTCCCGTGAGCGGCTTCAAGGGACGCTCCGGGCGCTCCTTCCGCTCCCACCTCGCGATGCAGCAGACGCCCGACGGCAAATGGCGCGTGGAGTTCAACGAGGCCTGGGCGAAGGCCGGGGCCAAGCCGCCCGATCACGAGACGGTCGCCGGGGAGGCCGGCGAGGCGGCCGCGGCGGAGGGAGCCGAGCAGGTGGCGGCAGAGCAGGTGGCGGCAGAGCAGGTGGCGGCCGAGCAGGTGGCGGCCGAGCAGGTGGCAAGTGGATAGGTGGCAGCAGAGCGGGTGGCGGCCGGCGGCCGAGGAGAAGAACAAAGGCTTGGGTTCCTACCAAATAAGATCGAGTCTCGTTTGCGTGCGGGGGAAGAACAAAGATTTTGGCCCCCTACCAAATGAGATTTAGTCTCGTTCGTGGGTGGAGGAAGAACAAAGTTTTGCGCCTCTAACCAAATAAGATTGAGTCTCGGTCTTGTTTGGTAGGGCGTTGAAAAAGGAAAGAACACCCCGCGTTCCGGCGGGGCGGGATCGATGGTCTGATGGTGTCGGGCTGGTGCGCCACCATAGGCGCCCATGCCGATCACGCTGATCACTGGACCCGCGAACGCCGGGAAGGCCGGAGTGGTGATGGACGCTCTCACTGCCCACCGCGCGCGCGGTGTGCGGCCGCTGCTGGTCGTGCCCACCCACGCCGATGTGGAGCGCTATCGGCTGGAGCTGGGCGAGCACGAGCTCAGCACCAAGGGACCGCGAGCGCGCGTGGTGCGCTTTCAAGGTCTGCTCGCCGAGGTGCTCAGCCGAGCCGGCTCGACCGCGCGCCCGCTCGGGGGGCTGACCCGCGAACGGGCGCTCGCCGCGGTGCTGCGCACCGGAGAGGCAGAGCGTGCCGGCAGCCGCGGGCGTTCCGGCGTCGGTGGGCGTCCCGGCGCCGGCAAGCGCACGGCCCCGCAGGCGCCGCCCCCCACCGCGGGCGTTGTGCGCGCCCTGACGGCGCTGGTGGGGGAACTGGAGGTGGAGCGGGTCACCCCCGCGCGACTGCATGGGGCGCTCGGCGCGTGGGCGGCGGCCGACCCCGGGCACGCTCCCCACGCACGCCAACTGGGTGAGCTGTCCGAGAGGTACCGGCGGGGCCTTGAGCGGCTGCGGCCCGACGGCGTCAGCCCCGAGCGGCAGGCCGCCCAAGCGCTCGACACGCTGCGCCGCACCCCCGCGCTGTGGGGCTCCACGCCGCTGCTGCTGTACGGCTTCGACGACTTCACGCCATTGCAGCTGGACACGATCGAGACGCTGGGCGCCGTGGTGGGGGCGCCGGTGACGGTCGCACTCACCTACGAGCCCGGCCGCGCGGCGTTCGCCAGCCGCGGCGACACCTTTCAGCGCCTGCTGCCGCTAGCCACCGAGCATCTCCCGCTGCCGCCCCGGGCCGAGCACTACGCGCCCGACGCCGCGGCGGCGCTGAACCATTTGGAGCGCCACCTCTTCGAGCCCGAGGTCCCCACGCCGGTGCCCGCGGAAGCGGCGCTGCGGCTGCTGGAGGGCGGCGGGGAACGCGCCGAGCTGGAGCTGGTGGCTGAGGAGATCCGCGGTCTCCTGAAGCGTGGGGTGCCGCCCGGGGAGATTGCCGTCGCGCACCGCTCGCCGGAGACGATCGCCGAGCTGCTGGGGGAGATTTTCGGCGCCCACGGCATCCCCTTCGCGTTGCGACGGCGGCTCGCCTTCGGGCGCACGGCCACCGGTCGCGCGCTGCTGGGCCTGTTGAAAGCGACCTTCCCCGATCCCACCGACGACGGAGGCGGCCTCGGCGATCTGCTGGCGTGGCTGCGCGCCCCAGGCACGCTACGCGGCCCCGAGCTCGTGGACGAGCTCGAGTGGAGGGCGCGGCGCGCTGGAGTGACCAACGCGACGCGGGCCCGCGCGCTGTGGGAGGCGGAGCACGGCCCGCTGGAGACGCTCGAGGAGCTACGAGCGGCGGCGGGGCGCGGCCCCGGGGCGCTGGTCGAGCGGGCGGTCGCGGAGCTCGGGGGGCTGGGCTTTGTGCCGCAGGCGCCCATTGAGGCGCGTGCGCTTGCGGTCGGCCAAGAGGCCCTGGAGGAGCTGCGCGATCTGGCCGGCTCGGCACACCACCTCGCGCCGGACCCGCACGAACTGATCGCGCTGCTGCGCGGCCTGGAGCTGGTTGTGGTCGAGGACCCGCGAGAGGCAGCTGGGGAGGGGTTGGGGACACTCGAGGCGGTGGCGGTGCTCGACCCGCTCGCTCTGCGCGCGCGCCGGGTACGTGCGCTGTTCCTGTGTGGCCTGCAGGAGGGCGTCTTCCCGGCTCCCGCGCGCGCCGAGCCCTACCTCTCCGAGGAGGAGCGCCGCGGGCTCGCGGAAGCCTCGGGGTTGCGCCTGGGGCGCCCGGCGGATGCGCTGGCGGCGGAGCGCTACCTGCTGTACGCGGCGATCTCGCGCCCGCGCGAGTTGCTGGTGCTGAGCTGGCATACGGCAGACGACGATGGCCTGCCGGCCGCCCGCTCGCTGTTCGTGGACGACATC
>JBEKYV010000130.1:0-8281 GCA_049510515.1 Solirubrobacteraceae bacterium
GGTGGGTGTGGGGGCTTCCGTGGGGGGTACGAGAGGTTCTTTGCCGGATGCGGGGGCTTCCTTGGTAGGCGCGGGGGTTTCTTTGGCGGGTGGTTCGGCGCTCGTCGGCGAGCTGGGCGCGGTGGCGGGGTATGAGATCGCCGCTTCCGAGGACCACGCGCTGCCGCTGATGATGGTGCGCACGCTGTAATGGGCGGTCACTCCGGGCACGACGGGTGGGATCGTGGAGGTGCCGCTGACGGTTGAGGTCTGGACGGCCTGGCCTGGCGTCCTGGTCGCGAGGACATAGCTATGGACCCTGCCGATCGCCCTCCAGCTCAGGGTGTCGCCCGAGACGACCATCGTCGGCGCCGTCAGGAGGTAGCGGGACCCGGTGAAGCTCGCCGGACGGGCGCCCGCAGCGTCGACTCCACGCGCGGCGCGTTCGACCGCGCGCCTGGCGGCCGCGCAGTGCCGTGGATGGATGCGCTGGCAGGTATGCAGTGCGCGGGTCCGCGATGCAAGTGTGCGAACCGCGGCGGCGCGAGCCGTTGCGGCGCTCCGTGCGGTCGGGGAGGTTAGGGAGCTGCTGAGTGCGGCTGGTGAGAATGAGGAGGTGCCTGCGTAGGCGGCGGTTGCGGAGAGGAACATGCATGTGGCCATGCACGCGGTCGCCATGAGCATTCTTGGCACCCAGTGGAAATGCGACTGGATGGTGGTCATCGCTGGCTCCTTCGGTGGCTGGGCTGTCTCCGGGAGACCCCTGGCTTTGCGAGCCCGCCTCGCGGCGGGGGTGCCTTTGTCGGGATGAAGGCGCGTGTCGGTAAGCGGCTTTGGTGCCGATCCACGTGCTTTCTTTAGGTGTGCACAGGATCTTTCGGGTTCGCCGGCACTGCGGATGAGTGCCCGCCGAGCGCCTGGACGGATGTCCGTTCGGTGCTCCCCTGCCTCGGTAGTGGGCCACCTGGGAGTCCGTGCTTTGCCCCGGCGAAGACGCCGCCAAGGCGCGGCGATTCAGCAGTCAGCCGCCAAGCTGTCGTATGCCTTGATATGAGAGGCCCCTGCCTACCTGGCGGCAGCAACGCACAGTGGCAGTCAAGGATGCCCTCGCGGCTGTGCCTGCCCGCGCTTTAAGGCCCGGCTATCGCTGCGGCCGGGGGTCGGCGGTGCTCAGGGCTCGGCAACCGGCGAGGCAGGAGGCGGCGCCGGTGGAACGATCCGGCTGGGCTCGGGCAGCACCGTGGCTCTGGCCGGCACGTCGCCGACTACGATCGCGCCTGCACCGATCACCGCTTCCTCGCCGATCGTGAGGGTTCGGCCGGTCGGGCACAGGATCAGCGCGTGCGCGCCGATCACCGCGCGCGGCCCGATCCGCACGCCCGTGTGCGTGGCGGTGTCCTTGTCGTTGTTGGAGGCGATCGTCACGTACTGCCAGATCTGCACCCAGTCCCCGATCACGGTGCTGCCGTGGATGACCACGCCCAGCCCGCGGTGGGCGAAATTGACATGGCCCTCCAGCCGCACCTCCGGCTCGAGCAGCGCCCCGAAGCCGAGGAAGATGAGCGTCTTGAACAAGCGGGCGGCGTGGCGATGCCCGTGCTGATGGCACCACATGCTCAACTTCCACAGGCGCAGTGCGATCATTGCCGACATCATGCTTGATGTGCGGGCCCGAGGCCGGTGAGCGCGAGCGCTCGTCTCTGGCGCGGTCACCCCTGCGGTGTATAATGGTGTATATGGGTCGCACCCAGGTGTACCTAGGCGACGAGGAGCTTGAGCTGCTCAACCGCGCGGCGAGCGCAACCGGGGCCACGAGATCGGAGCTCATACGTCGCGCAGTGAGGGAGGCATTCGGGGTGAAGGGGAAGGCCGACAGGAGACGAGCGCTCCAGGCGAGCGCGGGCTCGTGGCGCGGCAGGGACTTCACGGGAGCGGAGTACGTGGACGCAATCCGCGGCGATCTCAGCGAGCGCTTGCGGCGGCACGGCTTGCAGTGAAGCTGTTGGATACGGCGGTTGCGGTCGATCATCTGCGCGGAGCGCAGCCCGCCGTCGAGCTGCTGGGGCGGTTGGCGGACGAGGACGAGACAATCGCGGCGAGCGAGCTGGTGCGTTTCGAGCTGCTGGCGGGAGTGCGAGTGGGTGAGATGGAGGCGCTGGAGCAGTTCTTCTCGGCGTGTCTGTGGCTGCCCGTCGACGAGGACGTGGCTCGCACCGCAGGCGCGCTCGCGCGCAAGCACCGCGCGGCCTTCGGTGGGATCGACGATGTGGACTACGTGATCGCCGCGACGGCGATCGTGTTCGACATGGAGTTGCTCACCACCAACGTCCGTCATTTCCCGATGCTCCCCGACCTGCGGTCGCCGTACTGACGCGGGGTCGCGGGGCAGGATGCCCCGCGCCCCTCCGCGATCACTTGCGCGGATGCCCCCCAAAATGACCTCCCCGAGCACCCTCTCCTCAAGTGAAGGGATCGCGCACCCGGATGTCGCCGAGGGACCTCAGCTCCCAAGCAGCCAGACGAGCGTGCTCACCGGCACCGCCCAGATCGGGCCGTCGGTGTCGAGGATGTTGCGGGTGGCGACGATCCCCCGGCCGTGCCGGCCCGCGAGGGCGCGGGTTTCGCCCTTCCAGTTGCGTTCCACGTACTTGCTCTCGAATGGCACTCCCAGAGCGGCTCCGGCAAAGTCGATCTCGGCGGTGGCGGTGCGCTCGTACATCACATCGCTCGCCGCCATGAACACGTCGGCTTGCCCACCGGCCGTTGCGCGCAGGAGGGCGAGGCCGAGCTGCTGCTCGCTGAGCCTGCTCGGGTCAGGCGGTCGGTGGGCGCTGTGGCGCGCGGAGGGTATGCGCGCGAGTAGGGGATCCACGAAGTACACCTTGCGCTGGGTGTTGGTGTTGGGCCGTCCGTGTGCGTCGATCTGGTGGCACTTCCAAGTTTGGAAGGCGAACACGAGGTCGTTCAAGCGGTCATTGATCGCGTGGTGGCCGCCGAGGCCGACGTCCTTCGCGACGGCGCTCGCGTTCAGTGGGCTGCAGAGGTTCTGCGCAATCCGCGCGAGCAGGTTGAGCAGATCGGCGTCGCCGAGGCTGGTGGCACGAATCGCCTCGCCGCGCACCACGTCCCATAGGTCCTGGATGAACGCGGGCGTCACGTCCCCGGTCTCGAGAAGGTCCCGGACGGCGCGCGGGAAGCCGCCGCACCGCAGGTACAACTCCCAGGTGTCCACGAGGTCGTTGGCCCAGAACGACAGCTCCGCAATCGCGTCGTGGGCGTGGCGCTCCATCAGCTCCGGTGGCCGGATCGTGGCGATCTCGGGGAGGTCCACCAGTCCTCCGGCGAGCTGGCAGAAGTCGCGGAAGGGGATCGGCAGCAGCAGCCGGTCGGAGCTGCCAGCCGCGGGCCCGCGGCGCCCCGCGAGGTCCTTGGTGGCATCGCGCAGCCCCCGCGAGCTCGAGCCGCTAAGCACGACGCAGTCGCGCCGCAGTGGGGTGTCGTCGCGCAGATCCTTTACGACGCTCGACCAACCCCGTCCGATCGACGTGACCTCGTCGATCAGCCACCACTTCGTTCCCCGCACCCCCCGCGTGATGCTCTCGCCGACACGGAACGTGCGGCGCAGGTCTTGCAGCGAGAAGCCGTCGCAGGAGCAGTAGATGATGTTGCGGCCTGGCACGCCGCGCTCGATCAGTGTGGTGATTGTGCGGCGCAGCTCGAGGCTCTTGCCCACCCGGCGGGGGCCGCTGAGCGTGTACAGGCCGCCCGCCTGGATGTCGCCGAGGACCCCGGGGCGGTACTGGAACGGCGCGCGTGCCGCCTCGCGCAGGTTCTCGTCCTCGTGCTCCCAGCCGCGCTCCGAGCGCCACCAGTGGTTGCGTCCGCGCAGACGATCGCCTATCTCTGCGTCCTTCATGGGCATGATTCTAGCGATATCCCACAAAAAGCCTAACCTTTTTGGCGAAGCTGCGCCAAAAACCCTAACCTTCTTGGAAACCTATCTCCAAGGGACATAAGTTTTTTGGGAATCATCTCCTGCCCTACTTTGCCAGCAGCGCGGTGAGCGTCTCGATCGTGTAGCGCTCCGCCACCAGCTCGCGACCACGCCGGGCGATCTCGGGCGCGCCGTCACGCAGGACGCGAACGAGCGCCGCGGCAAAGGCCGCGCCGTCCTCGGCGATCAGGCAGTGCTCGCCGTCGCGCAGCTCGAGCGCGGCGGCGGCGCGCGCCGTGGCGACGACCGGCAGGCCGTAGGCGAGCGCCTCGATCAGCTTCAGCGGCGTGCCTCCACCCTGCAGCAGCGGAACGACGGCGCAGGACGCTTCGGCATACGCGGTGCGAAGGTCATCGACGAAGCCGCGCGTCTCCACGCGGGGGTCGCTGGAGGGCGACTCGTGCAGACCCGTGCCGACGAGCGTCAACCGTGCATCGGGCAGCTCCGACCACACCCGCGGGAAGACCTCCTCGAGTAGGAAGCGCAGCCCGCGGTGGTTGGGCTCGTAGGCGAAGCTTGCGACGAACAGTGCCCGTCGCTCCTGCACCGCGGGGCGCACGGGCACGATCGCCGAGACGTCGACGACGTTGGGCACATAGCGCAGCCGCGCCTCGGGGCACAGCTCGCGGGCGGCGTCCATGTCAGCGCGGCTCACCATCCACGACTCCTGGAAGTCGGCCAGCACGCGGCGCTCGAATGCGCGCATCGTGTCGTGCTCGCGCGCGCCGCGCGCGGTCAGCTCGTGGCGGAAGCTGGACTCGATGTTGTGCGCGTTGTAGATCACGGGGCGCCTGCGTGCCAGGCGAGCGAGCGCGGCGGCAGCGGTTGGCCCGTCGGCGATGACCCTGCCGCGGCCGGGCTCTCGCGCGAGGCGGGCGGCCTCGGCGCTCAGCTCGCTGGAGGCCCCGCGCGCGAAGCCCCAGGGCACCCCTCCGAGGCGGGCGGCCGCGTAGGTGTACAGCCGGCGCGGGCCGCGCGACGGCACTGCCTCGCACAGCTCGATCCCCTCGATCGCCCTGAAGGCGGCGTCGGGCTCCTCGGCGCCGAAGCGCTTGTACAGCAGCGTCAGCCCACCGTGCGCGGCGAGCGCGCGAGCCACGCCGTAGGTGCGCACAGCCTGGCCGGAGTTGAGCACGGGCGTGTGAGAGGTGACGAGCAGGTCCTTCAGTTGCCTCTCTCCCGTATCGGTGCATTGGCCCGCAGAGCTCACTGCTCCCCCCGGCCGTCGTCGCGCGGCTTGGCCCCCAAGGCGTCGATCGCCGCGGCGATCTCCTCCAGGCGCCGCTCCCACGAATTGGCGGCGGCCGTGCGCGAGCGCTCGGCGCGGCGACTCGCATCGTCCCCCGCGAGCGCCGCGTCGAGCAGCACGGCGATGCCCTGTGCGTCGGGCGCGCTCGCCACGTCGGCGACTCCGGCGAGCGCCGGCAGCGGCGTGGCGACGACCGGCAGGCCGGCGGCGAGGTACTCGTACACCTTCATCGGGAAGATGCTCTGCGTCAGCTCGTTGCGAGCGTAGGGGATCAGCCCGGCGCCGGCCGCCCGCAGGACGTCGGGCAGCTCGTCGTAGGTGCGGCGGCCCAGCAGGTGGACGTTAGGCGCGGCCGCCAGTGGCGAGACGTCGGCGCCCGGTTCGCCCGGCCCCACGGGGCCGACCAGCGCGAACGACCAAGATGGTCGCAGGCGCGCAAGCTCGACGAGCAGCGGGATGTCCAGCTTGATCGCCACAATCGCGCCGGTGAACACGATCCGGGGCGCCGGCAGCGCGGCCATTCCGGGGTCCAGCCGCGCGGGTGGGCTAGGCTGCAGCGCCCGCGCGAACAGCTCCGTGTCGGCGACGTTGGGCGCGTAGAGCACGTTGCGCGAGATCCTCCTCAGCCGCTCGGCGAGGGCCGGTGCGCTGGCGAGCACGAGGTCGGCGCGCGCGGCGAAGCGGCTCTCGGCGGCGCGGAAGCTGACGGTGTCGATCCGCTCCTGGGCGGCGATGTCATCGACGCAGTGGTAGACGACCAGCGAGGGGTGGAGCGCCTCCAGCAGCACCTCCGCCTGGGGCACGTAGGCCCACAGGATCGGCGCTCGCAGGCCCAGCCGGCGCGCCGCGCGGGCAACCAGCGCCGGGAGCAGGCGGCCGTTGAGCGCGCGCGCCACCCGTGAGGAGTGCAGCGGCAGCACGAGCGGCGAAAGCACGTGCAGGCCGTCCACCGCGCGCGGCGGTGCCAGCCCGCGCCGCAAACGCCGCCACACGCGCGCCAGGTCGCGCCCGGCGAGCTGGGGCCGGCGCAGGCCGAGCGACTCGACGAACAGCACCCTGTTGTCGCGCGCCAGGCGCGACATCAGGTGGTGCTGGTTGGTCCACAGCTCCGTGTCCCAGTCGGCAAACCCGACGCACACGATGTCGCGGCCGTGGAGGCGTGGAGGCTCAGGCTCGCCCATCGGCGCCATCATCTCAGGCTGGGTAGTTGGTGGCCGCAACGCACTGCGGGAAGGAAAGGCGCCGGCGGGTGTGAGGTAACCTCGCGACGGTGATCCACAGCGTGCAAGCGGACCCGCAAGGTGGCTCGGGTGCCGATGCTCACGACAAGGCGCGTGATCAGACGCGGACCGCCCGGCTGCTGCTCGACGCCGAGCTCGCCGCCGGGACGCTCGCGCCCGAGGCGCTGCTGGCTCCCGCGGTGCGCCGTGCGACACGCGTCCGCGCTGTCCCCCCGCGCCCGGCGCGGGTGGTCGAGCAGGTGCGTTGCAAGCTCGGCAGGCTCGACTTCGACACGGCGGTGGCGGAGCCTCTGGTGGCCGCACGCCGCGCCGTGCTCGGCGAGGGCGCCACCGCACAGCCGCGCTTTCTCGTGCGAGTGGACGAGTTCCCTCACTACATGGCGTGGGACGATCCGGAGGGCTTTGGGACCGCGCGGTATGAGCGCTTCCACGAGATCATGTCGGGCGCTGGCGTCCCCTATCTCGTGGCAGTGCTCCCACGTGTCGCGCGCGAGCCGCTGTCGCCCACGGCGAGCCGCTCCCGCTCGCTGGAGCCCGGCGAGGTGGCGATGTTGCGGCGGCTGTCCGGCGAGCGGGTGGCCTTCGGTATGCACGGACGCGATCACCGCACCCGCTTCTCCTCACCGCGCCGCCACTCCGAGCTGTGCGGGCTGAGCGGGGCCGCGACCGATGAGCTGCTCGAGGATGGGCTCGCGGAGCTCGCTCGCCACGAGATCCACCCCACCGTGTTCGTGCCGCCCTACAACCGCTTCGACGCCGGCCAGCTCGAGGCGCTCGCCCGGCGCTTCGAGGTGGTGTGCGGAGGCCCGGAGTCGATCGGGACGATGGGCTTTCACAGCACTCCCCAGTGGCGGGGAGAGACGGTGTACCTGCCCTCCTACGCCCCCTACTACGGCCGCGCGGCGGATGTGCTGCCGGCGGTCGAGCGGGCGATCAAGCGGGCCGCCGGGCTGTGGGTGCCGGTGGTGCTGCACTGGGGCTGGGAGATGGACGCCGGCTGGGCGGATCTGGAGCGCCTGGCCGAGCGCATCGCCCCGTATGCCGCTGGCTGGGAGGACTTCCGCGGCGCGATCCAGCGCAGCCGTGCGCCCGGGGGATGACCGTCTCCTCTGGTGCGACGCTCAGCGCGCCCTCATTGTCAGGGCAGCAGGGTGAACCTGGGGACGTGCAGGGGGCGCCCACCCGGGTTTGGTCACAGGGTTTGCGCGGGCCGATCGATACCCTCGCCGCGGTGAGCTTCCCTCTGCTCGAAGAGCTGCGCACCCGCTTCCCCCGCGTGGCGGTCGTCCACGAGTGGCTGACGATCCCCGGCGGCAGCGAGCAGGTGGTCGAAGCGCTGCTGGAGATGTTCCCCCGAGCGGAGCTGTTCTGCTCGATCTACGACCCTGCCCCGTGGCCGGCGACGATCACCGAGCGCCAAGTGCACCCCTCCTACCTCAGCCGCATCCCCGGGGCGAAGGCCCACTACCGCAGGCTGCTGCCGCTGATGGATCGCGCATACCGCTCCTTCGACCTCTCGCGCTTCGACCTGATCCTCTCGAGCAACCACGCGTTCGCCAAGAACGTGCGCACCCCGCAAGGCGCGCTGCATGTGTGCTACTGCCACACGCCGATGCGCTACGCCTGGGAGGAGGACTTCCTCGAGGGCGAGGAGGTGGGGCGCGTCGCCCAGCTGGTGCTGCCGCTGCTGCTGGGCCGCCTGCGCCGCCAGGACCTGCGCGGTGCGGCGGGGCCGGACGTGCTGGTTGCCAACTCCCGCCACGTGGCGGCGCGCATCGAACGCTGCTACGGGCGCACCGCCGAGGTGGTGCACCCGCC
>JBEKYV010000131.1:0-8185 GCA_049510515.1 Solirubrobacteraceae bacterium
ACCAGAACGAGGACGGCAGCTGGAGCCTCTACCCCGGGGGACCGGGCAATATCTCTCTCGCGGTCAAATGTTACTTTGCCTGCAAGCTGATGGGGATGAACGCGAGCGACCGCCCTTCCCCCAACGGCGAGTGCCAGCCGCAGAATCCGGTGTCGAAGCTCTGTGCGTATTCGGATCCCGGCGCCGGCAGCACTACGTAGGTGGTGTCGGGGTCGCTCTTGGTGCCGTCGCTCGTCATCACTTCTTCGGCCTCTCCCAGGAGCGTCGAGAAGTCCACCTGCGTGGGCGCGGTGACACGCCGGTCGTCGTACATTGCGAACACGGGCGTGTTCGAAATCGGGCCGGTAGCGCCGTGATACTGGGTCAGGATCTGCTGCCAGCCCGATCCGGCGAGGCCGTTGTACATGGTTTCCAGTTTGCGCTTCAGTTCGCTGCCGGGTTCGCCTTCCCAGTTGGTTCCCCAGAAGATGACCACCACGTGGGGCTGGTGCTGCACGGGGCCCCCGCGATAGTTGAGCACCGAAGCGGATGCCTTCACCTCGGGGGCGGCCTGCCCGGCGCCGAGAGCGGCCGGCAGGCCTTCCAGACCTGGGACCGTCGGTACGCCCCCCAGAGGCGTTGCGCCCACGTTCGCGGCACTGGTGGCTGCCCCGTCGGTGCGCGCGGCGCCGCGGGGCGTGGCGGGATCAAAGTGAATCAACCGACCCGCCGCCCAGGCAGGCACCGGCACGCTCGCTGGCAGTCCGTCGCGCGCATACGCCGCATCGGCGAAGGCGGGGCCTAGAATTACCGTCAGCCCGGCGAGCAACGCCGTCGCCGTTCTATGGATCCATTGATGTCGAGCACAGCCCATCTGCCGCCTCACCCCCTGGGCCGAATCAGCGTACCACTGCCCCGCACGGCCCCCCGCACGGCTCCGCGCGCCGGCCGCGCAGGGTCGTGCCGTGCGGCGGTCGGCGCGGTGCGAGCACCCCCCCTCCCCATAAAAAATCCTCTCCCACCCGAACGTCTGTTCGCCATCGTATGATGTGGGGAGCATGCCCTCCAGCAACCAGATCGTCGTCTCAGGCGCCCGCGAGCACAACCTGAAGGACATCTCCCTGACGCTGCCGCGCGACGCGTTGGTGGTGATCACGGGGCTGTCGGGGTCGGGCAAGTCGAGCCTTGCGTTCGACACGATCTACGCGGAGGGGCAGCGCCGCTACGTGGAGTCGCTCTCGGCCTACGCGCGACAGTTCCTCGGGCAGATGGACAAGCCCGACGTGGACTCGATCGAGGGGCTCTCGCCGGCGATCTCGATCGACCAGAAGACGACCTCGCGCAACCCTCGCTCGACGGTTGGCACGGTGACGGAGATCTACGACTACCTGCGCCTGCTGTGGTCGCGCGTGGGCAAGCCGCACTGTCCCATCTGCGGCCGGCCGATCACGGGGCAGTCCGCGGAGCAGATCATCGACCAGGTGATGGAGCTGCCGGAGGGCACGCGCTTCATGGTGATGGCGCCGGTCGTGCGCGGGCGCAAGGGCGAGTACGGCAAGCTCTTGGAGGAGCTGCGGGCAGACGGCTTCGCGCGCGTGCGGATCGACGATCGCATCCGCATGCTGGAGGAATCGATCGTGCTGGACAAGCGCTACAAGCACGACATCTCGGTCGTGATCGACCGCTTGATCATGCGCCACGACGTGCGCAAGCGCCTCGCCGACTCGATCGAGACGGCGGTGCGCCTGGCGGACGGGTTGGTCGAGGTGGAGATCCTCGGCGATGTCCCGGAGTCTCGAACTTACTCCGAGCGCTTCGCCTGCCCGGAGCACGGCCCCTCGCTGGTCGAGCTCGAGCCGAGGATCTTCTCGTTCAACTCCCCCCACGGCGCCTGCGAGCGCTGCCACGGGCTGGGGGCGCAGATGGAAATCGACCCCGATCTGCTCGTGCCCGACCCCGCCCTGTCGATCGGCGAGGGGGCGCTCGCGCCGTGGAGCCGGGCGGCGGCCTTCTCCAACTACTACGACCAGGTCGCCGCGGCGCTCGCGGAGACCTACGGCGTCGACCTCGACCTGCCGTGGGAAGAGCTTTCGCTGGAGCACCAGAACCTGTTCCTGCTGGGGACCAAGGAGCCGCTGGCGATCACCTACCGCAACCGCTTTGGCCGGCGGCGCTCCTACTCCACCCGCTTCGCCGGTTTGATCGCCAACCTCGAAAAGCGCTACCGCGAAACCGAGTCCGAGGGCGTCAAGGAGAAACTCGAGGAGTACATGTCGTTGCGGCCCTGCCCTGCGTGCGGGGGCGCGCGGCTGCGCCCGGAGTCGCGCGCGGTGCTCGTCGGGGGCACGCGGATCGAGGACTTCTGCGCGCTCTCCGCGCGGCGCGCGATCGAGTGGCTGGATGAGGTGGAGCTCTCGGAGACCGACCGCCACGTCGCGCGTCTGATCCTGCGCGAGATCGCCGAGCGGCTGCGGTTCCTGGAGAACGTCGGCATCGGCTACCTCTCGATGGACCGCTCCTCCGCCACGCTTTCCGGCGGGGAGGCGCAGCGGATCAGGTTGGCCACGCAGATCGGCAGCTCGCTGGTGGGCGTGCTGTACATTCTCGACGAGCCCTCGATCGGCCTGCACCAGCGCGACAACTCGAAGCTGATTGCCACTTTGGAGCGGCTGCGCGACCTCGGCAACACCGTGATCGTGGTCGAGCACGACGAGCAGACGATGCGCGCCGCCGACCACCTCGTCGACCTGGGGCCCGGCGCGGGGGAGCACGGTGGGCGGATCGTCGCGCAGGGCACCGCTTCGCAGGTGCAGCGGGTGCGCGAGTCCGCCACCGGCCAGTACCTCGCCGGCACCCTCGCGGTAGCGGTGCCCGCCAAGCGCCGCACGCCGACTGGCTATGTGAAGGTGGAAGGCGCATCGCAGCACAACCTGCGCGACATCGACGCCTCCTTCCCGCTGGGCACGCTCACCTGCGTGACGGGCGTCTCCGGCTCGGGCAAGTCGACTTTGGTCAACGAGATCCTCTACAAGGCGCTCTCGTCGCGCCTGCACCGCGCGCGCGCCCGGCCAGGGGCCCACCGTCAGATCAAGGGCCTCGATCAGCTCGACAAGATCATCGCCGTCGATCAGTCTCCCATCGGGCGCACCCCGCGCTCCAACCCCGCCACCTACACCGGACTGTTCGACGTGATCCGCGACATGTTCTCCAAAACGCAGGAGGCCCGCGCGCGCGGCTACAAGCCCGGCCGCTTCTCCTTCAACGTCAAGGGCGGGCGTTGCGAGGTGTGCAAGGGCGACGGCCAGATCAAGATCGAGATGCACTTCCTGCCCGACGTGTACGTGCCGTGCGAGCAGTGCGGTGGCAAGCGCTACAACCGCGAGACGCTCGAGATTCGCTTCAAGGGCAAGTCGATCGCCGACGTGCTCGACATGCCGATCGAGGAGGCGGTCAAGTTCTTCGAGCACATCCCCAAGGTGCGCAGGCGCCTGGAGACGCTCGACGCTGTGGGGCTCGGCTACGTGCGCCTCGGCCAGCCGGCGACCACGCTCTCCGGGGGAGAGGCCCAGCGCGTGAAGCTCGCCACCGAGCTCTCCAAGGTGGCGACGGGGCGCACCCTGTACATCCTCGACGAGCCCACCACGGGCCTTCACTTCGCCGACGTGCAGCGGCTGCTGGAGGTGCTGCAACGCCTCGTCGATGCCGGCAACTCCGTGGTCGTGATCGAGCACAACCTCGACGTGATCAAGTGCGCCGACCGCCTGATCGACATGGGCCCCGAGGGGGGCGAGGAGGGCGGCCTCGTGGTGGCGGCAGGCACGCCCGAGGAGGTCGCAGCCGAACCGGCCTCGCACACGGGGCAGTTCCTGGCGCCGTTGCTGGCGGCGGGGGCGGGCGCCTCGTCCAACGGCAAGCCGCGCGGGGCTGCTGCGAAAGCGCGCAAACCCGCGGCCGCCAAACGCAAACCGCGCGCGAAGGCCACCGCTTGAACGACGACGACCCGCTCGTCGCATCTTCCGGTGGCCCGTCACGCGCGGGGATTGAGGAGCTCGCTCACCAGGCCAAGCTATGGGCGCAGAAGTGGCACTGGTATGAGCGCAACACGCTTCCCTGGAACCGCGCGCAGATCCACTGGGAGCTGATGCGCCGCGGCGCTTTCGCCCGCTGGCCGTTGCAGGGCAACGTGCTGGAGGCGTTGCGCGAGGGGCGTCTGGAGGTGGGGGAGGGGGTGCTGCTGGAGCCCAACGTCTGGATCACCGCCCCTGGTCGCGCCCGCGTGCGGGTTGGCGGGGGAACGTTCCTCAACCAGGGCGTGATGGTCGCCGCACACGAGCTGGTGGAGATCGGCGAGCACTGCATGTTGGCGAACGGCTGCTTCGTCTCCGACGCCGCCCACCGCTACGACGACCCCGACAAGCCGGTCCCGTGGCAGGGCTTCACCTCCAAGGGTCCCACGCGAATCGGCGCCAACTGCTGGCTGGGCGCCCACGCGGTGGTCACGAGCGGTGTGACCGTCGGCGAGCGTTGCGTTCTCGGCGCCGGCAGTGTGGTCACGCATGACATCCCGCCCTTTTCGATCGCCGCCGGAGCTCCGGCGCGTGTGTTACGAAGTGTTGAGTATGGGTAGGCCCGTCCAGGGGAAGCGCTAGTCTTGCGAACGCAGCCCGCTCGGATGGCGAGGCTCCGCGGCAGGTGTCAACGACAGATTGGGGAACCATGTCGGCTGTGATGTTGTTCACGTCAAGGAAGGCCGCGCTGCGTCGCGCCGGGCTGGTTGGTGGGCTGGTAGCTGCGCTTGCCACCCTCATCGCGGTGGGCGTTGCGGCGCTTGCGGCATCGGCGGCTTCAGCCGCACCAATCGCACTTGATGCCCCGGACAATGGCACCCCGCCGTTGATCGCTTACGACCCCTCGACGCAAACGACGTATGTCGCCTGGGAAGATCCACACTTCCCCGGTGTCGACCTGTGCGTCCTGCCTGCGGGCGCCGCCGCCTGCGAGGGCGGCGCACCGGTGCTGCTCGAAGACTCGAAATACCCAGGCTATTCAGGGACGAACCGTCCGGGGCTTGGGGGGCTCGTCGTCCTGCCGAATGGCGAGGCTGTGGTGATTGGCACGCCCGTCAGCACCGGCAGTATCGCGTGGGCGTCGCCCGCCGGCGGCGCGGCCTTCCTATCCGGCAGCCACGGCTTGCAGAACGGTGGCCAGTTCATCAGTCCCGTTTCGCTCTACTACACCTTCGGCAACGCCGTTGCGCTCAGCAACAACGACGTTGGCCTGTTGGACAACTACGGCAACTTCTTCAGCGACTCCCCGTTCGCTGGCCCCGAATCTCCCAACCCCGCAGCGACCACCAACCCGGACGGCCAATACCCGAGGAAGGCCCTCGACACCGACGGGCCGGAGATCGCCGCCGAGCCCGCACCACCACCGGCGGCTACGGGCACCGACATCGTGGTTGGTGTCGGATCCAACAACAGCAGCGCCCAGCTCACGCCCGCGGGCTGCCTCAACGACGCTGCGACCGGCTACGGCGTCTCCGTCGGCAAAGTTGATGGGACCTCCAAATCCACAGGCACGCTCAACAAGGAAGGCTTGCCGGCATACCAGCTCCTTGGCTGCTCCGCAGAAGCGCCCGTCCTGGCACAGGGCGGCCAGGGCGGCATCGGCGTGCTCGAGGAGGAAGGCTCTGGCTTCTCTGGAGCTGGCTCGGACTACCAGCTCGACTATCGCCCGTTTGTCGCGACCGCCACCGGAGGGTCGTTTGGCACCCCAGTTGAGCTGGCCGACGTGACCGGGGAAGTTCTCAACGGCGTCGATGCGCTCGACTTGTCCGAGGATTCCGGCACCGGCGTGTACGCCCTCTGGGAATCCGGTAGGGCCGTGATCGACTACAGCAGCAACGGGGGGGCTACCTGGGGTGGATCGGCCGTCACCCCGGTCCCGTACACCGCCCACGGCGTGATCGCCGGCACCAGCGGTGGCAACGCCGAGATTGCCTACGACAACAATCCGGGTACGGGGACGCAGGTCTTCGTGGAATCCCTGAACTACGCCGCCCTCTACGCGGCTGACAACCCGCCGTCCACGAAACCCGCACCCCCACCGCCGCCCCCGCCGACGCCGAGCAGCGAATTCAAAGTCGAAGCGATCGTGACCAGCTCCGGCGGCACGGTTACGATCACGATCGTCGTGACCCAGTCGGGCAAGGCGACGCTGGAAGTGACGATCTCCACCACCACGCTCGCAAGCTCGTCGGCGGTGGAGGCGAAGGCCAAGAAGTGCAAGCACGGCCAGATCAAGCTCAAAGGCAGGTGCGTGGCGCCCAACACCGTGGTGGGGAAGACCTCGGCCAACGCGACCGCCGGGGTGCCGTTGAAGCTGACGGTCAACCTCTCCAGCAAGGTCAAGTCGCTGCTGAAGAAAGGCAAGACCGTGCATCTGACGGGGAAGCTGAGCTTCCAGTCGGCCCTCGGCGGGAAACCGACGACGCACATCTACAACCTGACCGTCAAGGGCCACAAGCCCAAGCACAAGAAGTAAACCCGCCGGCCCACAGCTGAAAGATGACCGAGCCGATACCGGTGGCAGAAGCCGCCGGTATCGGCTAGTCTAGAGGCATGGGTAGGAGGGGAGTGTTTGGGTTTGTTGTGCTTGTGATCGCCAGCCTCGCGCTGGCCGTGCCGCAGGCCGGCCTCGCCAGGTCACCGGCGGACGTGGCCGCCACGCAAGCGCTCTCGCGGGCCGCCAAGGTGTTGCTGAACGCTGCCCTCCCCGACCTCCCCAAGGGTCTCGCCAACGTCAGGAACTACGCGAACGAAATCGCCGCGCAGTGTCCGAAGGTGGCGGCGGAATCGCCGCAAAACCACGGCGCCGAACAGCTCGATGACGAGGTTATCGGCGCGATGACGGTCGTCGGCTACCGCACCGCCGCGGGGCCGATCGGCACCTTCTACCACGCGGTGAAGGGACTGCACTGGAGCAACCCGAAGCTCACGCGCGCGGTGAAGACCTTCGCGACGAAGCTTCACGAGCTGGTTGGTCTGACCGTCCCAAGCCTGTGCGGCGACGTCAAAGAATGGGTCGCCAGCGGCTACACGACGCTGAGCACGAGCACCACGCAGTTTCTCCAGCACTACAACGCGGTCGATCCCGAAGCCGAAGAAGGCCCGCTGATCATGCGGCTGGCGAGGCCCTACGCGAGTGCCAGCGACATCCCCCTCTTCCACAACATCGAACACTTCGAAGCGGAACTGGCGGAAACGGAAGCCCATGCGGTGGGCTTCTACAAGCACCTGATGAACTCGATCGAACTCAACCAGTAGCGGTTCCCGGGCGGCACGAAGGGCCGGGTGCGTGCCCAACGACACGGGCCGTGCATCGCGATTTCGGGTCGCTCAGCCCAGCAGCTCGTGCAGCTCGGCGACCTCGGCGGGGTCGATCTTGTAGGTGTGCTCGGGGCCTGGGTAGCGCCGCGCGCGGACATCCTCCGCATAGGCGAGCACGCCGGCGTTCATCTCCTCCTGGAGGTTGGCGTAGCGCTTGACGAAGCGCGGTCCGAGGCCGTCGCGGATGCCGAGCAGGTCGTGGAAGACGAGCACCTGCCCGTCGGTGGCGGGGCCGGCGCCGATGCCGATCACGGGGATCTCCATCCGGACCATCAGCTCCTCGGTGACCGCGGCGGGGATCGCCTCGAAGACGATCGCAAAACAGCCGGCCTCCTGCAGCGCCAGCGCCTGCTCCGCGATCTTCGCGGCCGCCTGGGCGCTTCGTCCCTGCGCCTTCCAGCCCCCCAGCGACGTGGAGGTCTGCGGGGTGAGCCCGACGTGGCCCATCGCGGGGATGCCCGCACCGACGATCGCGCGGGCGCGGCTGGCCGAGGCGGGGCCGCCGCCCTCCAGCTTGACCGCGTCGCAGCCGGCCTCCTGCACCATCCGCACGGCTGTGCCGATCGCCTGCTCGTCGCTGATCTCATACGAGCCGAACGGCAGGTCGCCGATCAGCAGCGGCGTGCGCAGCCCGCGGCGCGCGGCGGCGGCGAGCACGAGCATGTCCTCCAGGCGCACCGGTGTGGTGGCGCTGTAGCCGAGCACCGTGGTGGCGGCGGAGTCGCCCACCAGCACGAGGTCGACCCCGGCGGCCTCGGCGGCGCGGGCGGAGGGGTAGTCGTAGGCGGTGACCATCACGATCGGATCGCCGAGGCGCT
>JBEKYV010000132.1:0-8166 GCA_049510515.1 Solirubrobacteraceae bacterium
CATGTTGGAGCGCGCACGCGCGCAGGAGAACATCGAGTTCCTCACCCCCTACACGATCAAGGAGTTCCTCCCCGGCGAGAGCAGCGCGCTCGACCGCGCGCTGCTGTTCGACGTCGGCAGCGGCGAGGAGCGGGAACTCGAGATCTCAGGTGCCTTCATCGCGGTCGGGCACGAGCCCCAGTCAGAGCTGGTGCGCGGACAGGTGACGGTGGACGAGAACGGGTATGTGCTCACCGCCGGGCGCTCCACCCTCACCAACCGCCCCGGCGTGTTCGCTGCGGGCGATCTGGTCGACCACACCTACCGCCAGGCGATCACCGCCGCCGGGTCGGGCTGCCAGGCGGCGCTGGACGCCGAGTGGTATCTGCGGGACACCCCCGAGGTGCCCACGCCCGCGGGGCTGCCGATCGGCGATCTCGCCGAAGAGCAGTGGGCCTCGCCCGCGGCCGTGCAGACGGCCGGCGGTGGCGAGTAAAGCTGCTTCGGTGTCTTCTGCGTCGGCGTCTCGGGGACGATCGCACGCGGCGCTGGAGTGGAGGGTGCAATGTCTAAAAAAATGGCCCCTACCACTTTACAAAATGAAGGGTTGGGGTCGAAAAAGAATGCGTTCAACTGCTCCTACCACTTCACAAAGTAAAGGGTTGGGGTCGAAAAAGAGTGCAATCAAAAGTCCCTACCACTTCACAAAATGAAGGACCCCGCGCCGTTCACTGACATCGCAGCGCGGGGGCCATGCGGTAGCGCTCCTCGCGGTATTCCTCCCACAGTGCGTCCAGCACCGCCACCACATGCTCCCGGCCGATCGCGTCGGCCCACGCGAAGGGGCCGCGGGGGTAGTTCATGCCCAGTGTCATCCCGGCGTCGATGTCCCGCGCGCTGCCGACCCCTTCCCCCAGCGCGAACGCGCACTCGTTGATCACCTGGCAGACGATCCGGGGGAGCACTCCGACGGCAGAAGGCTGCACGCGCGCGGTGTGCAAACCGAGCCCTGCGAACGCTCGCTCGCCGGCCTGGCCGGTGACCTCGACGAGGGTGAGGATGGGCTGCTGTGCCGCGGCGTCCCGCGCGGGGGAGGGGAGCGCGTAAAAGGGCTTGCCCTCCACGGTGCCGCCCAGCCCCTCGACCACAATCTCGGGCCCGGAGGCCCCGGGCGCGAGTACGCGCAGGGCCTCCGCCACGGGGCCGCTGCCCCGCACCACGGCATCGCCCTCGCGCTCGGGTGGCTCGGGATCGGCAGGGCGATGGGAGTCGCCCGAGTAGTCGTAGTAGCCGCGCCCGCTCTTGCGCCCGTGCAGCCCGGCGGCCACGCGCTGAGCCTGGATCGGGGAGGGTCGCCAGCGGGGCTCGCCGAAGGAGAGCTCGTAGAAGGAGCGGGCCACGTCGAAGCCGGTGTCGACCCCCACGAGGTCGCTGAGCTCGAACGGCCCCATGCGAAAGCCGCCGCCGAGGCGCACGATGCGGTCGATCGTCTCGATGTCTGCCACCCGCTCGCCCAGCAGCCGCAGCGCCTCCAGTCCGAAGGGGCGGTTGCAGCGGTTGACGAGGAACCCGGGGCCGTCGGTGGCGCGGATCACGGTCTTGCCCATCGCGCGGCCCGTCGCGTCTGCCAGCGCCAGCGCGCCCTCGCTGGAGCGCAAACCGGCGATCACCTCGACGAGCGCCATCAGGGGGGCGGGGTTGAAGAAGTGCATCCCGACCACGCGCTCGGGGTTGGTGGCGCCGGCGGCGATCCCGGTGACGGGCAGCGACGAGGTGTTGGTCGCAAGCACGCACTCGCCGCTGACGATCTCCGACAGCCGCCCGTAGATCTCGCGCTTGAGCTCGGGCAGCTCCGGCGCTGCCTCGATCACCAGATCGCACGGCGCCAGTGCCTCCATGCCGGCTACCACCTCCAGCCGCGCCGCGGCCGCCCGCGCCTGCTCTGCCGTGATCCGTCCTTTGGCGGCTTCCTTCTCGAGGCCTCCGCGCGCCTTCTCGGCCCCCCGCTGGAGCGCCTGCGGGATCGGGTCGTGCAGCAGCGTTCGCGCCCCGGCGCGGCAGGCGAGCTGGGCGATGCCGGCGCCCATTGTGCCGGCCCCCAGCACGCCGATCACCTGCGCGGGTTGTGCCTCTGCGGTCATGGGAGATCGTCCGCGCGCGTGGCTTGGGCACCTGCCGCCCGGGCGCCGGGCATCGTGCCCGGCGATGTTCCGTGGTGGGGCAAACCAGGGGGGGTCATCTCAGGAGGGCAACAGTGCGTTGATGCCGGTCATCGCGCGGCCGATGATCAGTTTCTGGATCTGCGAGGTTCCCTCGTACAGGGTCGTCACACGCGCGTCGCGGAAGTAGCGCTCGACCGGATGGTCGTCGACGTAGCCGGCGCCGCCGTGGATCTGGATCGCGAGGTTGGCGCACTCCAGCGAGGCCTCGGTCGCGTGCAGCTTGGCGATCGAGGTCTCCAGGGTGTTTGGCCGGCCCTGGTCCTTCAGCCACCCCGCGCGCCACACGAGCATCCGCGAGGCGTCGGTCTTCAGCACCATGTCGGCGATCATCGCCTGCACGAGCTGGAAGGAGGCGATCGGCTTGCCGAACTGCTCGCGCTCCTTGGCGTAGGCGACGGACGCCTCGACGCAGCCCCGGCAGATCCCCACGCAGCCGGCGGCGACCGAGTAGCGTCCGGAGTCGAGGTTGGACATCGCGATTTTGAAGCCGTCGCCGACCCCTCCGAGCATGTCCTCGTCCGCGACCTCGACGTCTTCGAGTGCAATCGAGGCCGTGTCGGAGGCGTGCAGGCCCATCTTGTGCTCGATCGTCTGCGCCGTGTAGCCGGGCTGGTCGGTGTCGACGAGGAAGCACGCGATGCCCTTGTGCCCGAGCGCCGGGTCGGTCTGGGCGAAGATCATCGCGACCTTCGCGTAGTTGCCCATCGAGATCCACATCTTCGCGCCGTTGATCACCCAGCCGGAGTCGGTCTTGCGGGCGCGCGTCTTCTGATTGGCCGCGTCCGAGCCCGTGTCGGGCTCGGTCAGCCCGAAGCAGCCGAGCCACTCGCCCGAGCACAGCTTTGGCAGGTACTTGTGCTTCTGGGCCTCCGTGCCGAACTTGACGATGCCCGAGCACACGAGCGAGGTTTGAACCGAGATAACCGTGCGGATCGCGGAGTCGCCGCGGCCGATCTCCTCGACGACGAGGCCGTAGTCGAAGTAGTCGAGGCCGGCGCCGCCGTACTCGGGGGGGACGATCGCGCCGAGGTAGCCCTGCGCGGCGACCTTCTTGACGAGGTCGGTGTCGAAGTGGTGGTTGCGGGCGTTTTCGCGCGCGCGCTCGACGATCTCATTGTCGGTGAACTCCCGCGCGGTGTCGCGGATCAGGCGCTGCTCGTCGGTCAGGTCGAAGTCCATGTCACTCCTTTTCGGATTCCCAGCCACACACCTTCACGGCGAGCGGCCACGCTGGCGGCGGGGCACGGAGGCCCCGCCCCCGGCCGGCTGGTAAGGGAGGCATCGCCGCGCGGATGCGCACCAAGCACCCCACCTCAAACCGCCAGCTTTGGCGTCGTCCAAGGCGCCTGCACTCGCCGCTGCAGCTCCTGCGCCAGCCCCTCGATCGGCAGGCGCTCCTGGGTGAGCGAGTCGCGGTCGCGCACCGTCACGGTGGCATCGGTGACGCTGTCGTGGTCGATCGTGACGCAAAAGGGGGTGCCGATCTCGTCGTGGCGGCGGTAGCGCTTGCCGATCGCGCCGCCGTCGTCGTACTCGGCCTGCATCAGCCCGCGCACCGCGCGATACACCTCGCGGGCGAGCTCGGGCTGGCCGTCCTTCCTGACGAGCGGCAGCACCGCCACCTTCACGGGCGCGAGGCGTGGGTGCAGGCGCAACACGGTGCGGCGCTCGCCCTCGCCGGTGCCCTCGCGCTCGACGACTTCCTCGTCGTAGGCGTCTACCATGAAGGCGAGCGTCGCCCGGTCTGCGCCGGCGGCCGGCTCGATCACGTGCGGCACGTAGCGCTCCCCGGTCGCCTGGTCGAAGTACTCGAGCTTCTCTCCGGAGAACTCGGCATGCTGGGTGAGGTCGAAGTTGCCGCGGTTGGCGATTCCCTCCAGCTCCGACCAGCCGATAGGGAACAGGTACTCGACGTCGCTGGTGCCCGAGGAGTAGTGGGAGAGCTCGTCGGGGTCGTGCGCGCGCAGACGCAGGTGGTTGGGGCGCAGGCCGAGCTCGGTGTACCAGCGCATCCGCTCCGCCAGCCAGTGCTCAAACCATCTCGGGGCCTCAGCGGGGGGGACGAAGAACTCCATCTCCATTTGCTCAAACTCGCGCGTGCGGAAAATGAAGTTGCCGGGGGTGATCTCGTTACGGAAGGACTTGCCGATCTGCGCGATCCCGAAGGGAGGCTTCTTGCGGGAGAACTGCAACACGTTCTTGAAGTTGATGAAGATCCCCTGCGCGGTCTCGGGGCGCAGGTAGGCGGTGGAGCCCGACTCCTTGACGGGGCCGATCGTGGTCTCGAACATCAGGTTGAAGTCGCGCGCCTCGGTCAGGTCGCACTCCTCGGCCTCGCCGGGGTGCTTGGAGGGTTTGCGCCCGCACTGAAGGTCGCCGAGGTGGTCGGCGCGGAAGCGCTGCCCGCAGGTGCGGCAATCCACGAGCGGGTCGGTGAATCCCGCCAGGTGGCCGGAGGCCTCCCACACGCGCGGGTGCTGCAGGATCGCCGAGTCGAGCGCCACGATGTCGTCGCGCTCCTGCAGCATCGCGCGCCACCACTCGTTCTTGACGTTGCCCTTCAGCAGCACCCCGTAGTGCCCGAAGTCGTAGGTCGAGCCCACGCCCCCGTAGATCTCCGATGAGGGGAAGATGAAGCCGCGGCGCTTGCACAGCGCCACGATCTTGTCCATGGTCACGATGTCTGTGGCGCGCGCAGCCTCGCCAATCTCGCCTGCGCCGATGGGCTCGGGCTGGGGCAGGGGGGGATGGTTGGTCATCGGGCTGCTCTGCTTGGACGGTCGATCATCGGTGCCGGATGGTATTGGAGGCCGGCGAGACTTTGGGCCCATCCCCCTCTCGGGCTTGCGCGTGCGACTCGTAGGTTGCCCTAGCGTAGGTTGCCCTAGGACGTCATGTCCAACTCAAAAAAACTGCCTTTGACATATCCCTCTTGACAGATCCCTCGTTTTGTGTTTTCATTTGAGCGGATGGCAGGGATCTACCCGAGGGACAGGCAGGGGAGGGCCAGACAAGGCTGAACGTCTTGCTGCCGGAGCTTGCTCGAGCGCCGCTACCCATACCTCTCCGGTGGCGCTCGAGTGAGCCTCGGCATGAAGGCCAAAGCTCAGTGCCGGTCTCCTCACAGGGCGCCGTGGCCAAGGTGGCTGCGGCGCCCGTTTTTTTCGGGGGTGCCGGGGGGTGCCGATAGGCTTCGGCGGTGGCGCGACTGCTGATCGTCGGGGGCGGCTGCCGGGGCCTGCGGCTGGCCGAGGAGGCCGGGCGCGGGGGCCACGCGGTGCGCGTCGTCACCCGCACAGGGAATCGCCGCCGGGAGATCGAGGAGGCCGGCGCGGAGTGCTGGATCGGCGACCCCAACCGCCTCGGCACGCTGCGCGGGGTGCTGGACGGAGTCACGATCGCCTGCTGGCTGCTGGGGTGTGCGATCGGACCCGAGGAGCAGCTGCGGGCGTTGCACAGCGACCGCCTGCGCGCCTTCTTGGAAAGCGCGATCGACTCAACTGTGCGCGGCCTGCTCTACGAGGCCGCCGGGTCCTCAATGCCCGCCGGCTCTCTTGCCGAGGGCGAGCGGATCGCACAGGAGATTGCCAGGCGCAACTCGATCCCGTTGGTCATCCTGCACACCAATCCTGCCGACATCTCCCTCTGGCTGGCGCAAGCGAGCAGGGAGTTGTCCTCGATGTTGGCTCCTTAAAGAAGCATCGCCCCGGCGGGCAGGATCGCGTCGATGTGCTCGTAGAGGTCGTCGAGGATTCGCGCGGTGGCTCCCCAGATGAGGTGCTCGGCAACGATGTAAGCGTCGGTTTCGAAGGAGATCCCGCGGCGTTCCATCGGCGTGCGCGTCTTGCTCTCGCGCAGCGTGCGAAGCGGCAGCTCCAGCACGGCGTCCACCTCGCGCGGGGAGGGGCGCCAGTTCTGTGCCGCCGGGATCAGCCCGACGAAGGGGTGGATCAGGTAGCCGGTCACGAACGTGGAGACGGGGGGAAGCTCGCCGAGCATCGTCACGTCCGTGCGCGTCAGGCCGATCTCCTCTTCGGCCTCGCGCAGCGCCGTCTCGCGCAGATCTGCATCCTCGGGGTCGTGGCGCCCGCCGGGAAAGGAGATCTCGCCCGCGTGGCGGCGCAGGTCGGCGCGGCGGCGGGTGAGCACCGCGTGAGGCTCGCCGGCGACGTCGCGGAACAGCGGCACCAGCACCGCCGCCGAAACCTGATCCGCCGGCGTGGCCAGGGCGCTCAGGATGCCGCCTGGAGCGGGGCGATCCGCTCGAGGCGTTCCTCGAACATCACCTCTCCATCGAGCGTGCGGTGCACCGGGCACTTCGCCGCGATCACCCGCAGCCGCTCCACCTGCTCGGAGGGGAGATCGTCACGCAGCCCCACCACGAGCTCAAAGCGCGTGGGGCAGCCCCGCTCGGCGGGGGTGTACTCGACCGCCACCTCCACCTCCCCAATCTCCCAGCCCTTGCGAGCCGCGTACATCTCCAGCGTGATCGCCGTGCACGAGGCGAGGCTGGCCGCCAGCAGCTCTTGAGGATCGGGGCCGGCATCCTCGCCGCCCGCCTCGGCGCCCTCGTCGATCGTGAACTCGTGGTCGCGCACCCGCACACTGTGCCTGAACATCCCATCGTTGCGCTTCGCTGTCGCCTTCATGGCTCTACGCCTTTCCGATCCGGTCGTCAATCTGCACCCCTCCACTACTGATGGTAGTTATGTAAGGACCTTTTCCAAGGGGGTGGGATACTGCTCAAAGAGGGTTGAACAGAAGCCCCGTCAACAGCTTGGGAAAGAAGAAGGTGGACTTCGGCGGCATGTTCTCGCCGGCGGCCGCAACGTCTCTGACCTGCGCCACCGGGGTGGGTCGCATCAGGAAGGCGACGTCGTACTCGCCGCTCTGCGCCAGCTCGATCGCCTCGCCGGCGGAGCGGGCGTAGCGGAAGTCGTGCAGGTGGGAGATGTCCTCGTCGGAGAGCCCCAGCGCGCCCTTCAGCAGCAGCGCCTCAAGCACGCCCGTGTCCAGGCGCCGGTAGGCATCGGAGAAGCCTGGCAGGACGGCGTCGGCGATCGCCTGGCTCTTCAGCGTCAATCGCAGCGGGCGCTGCGATTGGGAGTCGATGTAGCCGAGCTGCAGCAGGCCCTCGCCGGGGGTCGGCGCGAGCTGCTCGAGCGGCACTTCCGTGACGTCGAAGTCGCGGCGCAGCGCCTCAGCCAGCGCCGCGCGGCGCCCGGCGTCGAGGCCCTTGACGAGGCGGTGTGTGGGGAACACCGTGAGCCCTGGATCCTCCAGCGCCACCAAGCACATCAGCACGTAGCGGTGATCGCCCTCCCCGCCGACCTCCTCGGCATAGGCGCGCGCCGTCTCGTAGCGGTGGTGGCCGTCGGCGATCAGCAGCTCGGAGTCGCGCGCGGCGGCCTGCACCGCGGCGATCACCGCCTCGTCTGCCACCCGCCACAAACGGTGGACGGTGCCCTCCGCGTCGCGCGCCTCACCCCACGGCGCCCGTGCGGTGACAGGCTCGAGCGCCCGCCACGCCGCGCCAGCGGGGTCGGAGTAGAGCGAGAAGATCGGCGACATGTTGGCGTGCGTGGCGCGCGTCAGGCGCAGCCGGTCCTCCTTCGGACCAGGGTGAGTGCGCTCGTGCGGGCGCACCCGCCCCGGCCCGTACTCCTCGACGCGCACCTTGCAGAAGAACCCCCGCCGGGTCTGCGCCATCCCATCAGGACCCGTGTACCGCTGCGTGTGCGCCCAGATCGCTGGCTGCGAGTCGCGCACCACAGCGCCCTGCCGCTGCCAGCTCGCAAACAGCTCTCCGGCGGTGTGGTAAGGGTCGGGGGCATCCTCTCCGGCACTGTCTCGGTCGCCGGCCGCGGTTCCATCGGCGCCGCCCTTGCCGGCGGACGGCGCGCGGGGGAGATCCACCGCCACCACGTTGAACGGCGAGCGCGCGATCAGCGCGGCCCGCTGGTCG
>JBEKYV010000133.1:0-8142 GCA_049510515.1 Solirubrobacteraceae bacterium
TGCGATCCCCGCGTACGCAGCACTGCGATATCTCGGCCAGCGCGGCGTCGCCGAACTGGTTGAGCGATGCTGCGAGCATGCGACGCTCATGGCCTCCCTACTTCGGGAGGGCGGCCTGGAGGTACTGAACGACGTCGTGCTGAACCAGGTCTTGGTCGCAGGCACGCCGGAGCACCTCGCCCGCGTACAAGCCGACGGCGAATGCTGGCTCGGCGGCACAACGTGGCGCGGACGTCACGCTCTACGGGTCTCGTTCTCCAACTGGTCGACAACCGAAGATGACGTTCGTCGCACCGCGCGCGCGATCCTCAACGCCGCCAACTGATCACCGACCAGCTTCGTCCCGCGGCACGCGCCTCCCGCCCTGACCACGGCCCAGACTTCGTCTTCGTCCAACTCGAGCATCTGCCGGGATGCTCGTGAGACGCTCGCTTGCCCCCCAAGACCACGCGTCTCGCGAGCCTTGCCGAGCCGCGGCGCCCTTGGCTATCCAAGAAGTAGAGTGGGCGAGACCATGAATCGCGCACACGCCCTCATCTGTTCATCCGGCTGGTGGGCGCGAACAGTTGAGCGTGAGCTGGTCCCTTGGGGCCTCAAAGGGGTGGAGCTCGGCGAGGATGTATTGGAGATCGGCCCAGGCTTCGGGGCCACCACGCGCGTGCTTGCCCGCCGCGACGGTGACCTGAGCGTGCTCGAGCTCGACCAGGACTACTGCGAGCGGCTGCATCGCGTGCTTCCCGAGCGCGTCACTGTCGAGCAGGGCGACGCGACCCAGATGCCGTTCCCCGACGGCCGCTTCTCCGGAGTCGTGTGCTTCACCATGCTCCATCACCTGCCGTCGGCGGAGCTGCAGGATCGCCTATTGGCAGAGGCCGCAAGAGTGCTGCGGGATGGGGGCGTCTTCGCCGGAACCGACAGCCTCGGCACGGGGCGGTTTTTCAAGGTGCTGCATGTCCATGACACGCTCGTTCCGGTCTCCCCAGACGGACTACCTAAGCGCCTGGAAGGTGCCGGTCTGGTCGATCCGAGCGTCCAAATAGGTGGAAGCTCGTTTCGCTTTAGCGCTCGTAAGCTAGCCTGCTTACCAACCAGCGGGTCGCCGTCAGACTAACCTCGCACCGCTGGTTTGCTCGGGTAAGCGAGTGCGCCCGCAGACGCCACGCTCGCACCTGTAAGGGACGAAATCCGATTGCGTCGCCGCGCGGCGCCACACCCCTCCTTCGCAGACATAAGCGATCGTCCCGTTTCCGCGCCGAGCAGGGGCCCCCGTCCCAGGACAAGACGCCAGACCCCGGCGCGCTGATGCGCCAGGCGAGGTAGCGGCCTGGAGGTCAGCTCTCGGTGATTGTGCTCGTCGCGAATGAGTCGGGGTCCTCGACGGTGTAGGGCTGCAGTATCCGCCGCACGTGATCGGGGATCGGTGCCTTCTCGCCGAGCCGGTCGGCGCGCACGAAGATGTGGACGATGCGGCCCTCCGCGAGCGTGTCACCATCTCGCGCGATCCCGATCGCGGACACCATCGACGTGTTGCCAAGGCGCTCGACACCAAGCGTGATCTCAAGGTCGTCGTCGAAGCGCGCCGGGGCGCGGAAGCGCACCCCCGTCTCGGCGACCACCAGATCGAGGCCGTCGGCCGTGAGCGCTGCGTAGGAGCCCAACGCCTCGCGCCACAGCTCGGTCAGGGCGACGTCGAAGTAGACGAGATAGTTGGCGTTGAAGACGTGGCCTTGGGCGTCGCACTCGTTGTACCGAACGCGCAGGCGGTGCACGAACGGGGGCATCGCTAGGCCGCACCGTCTAGGCAGAAGGAGGCAACCGCCGCGGAGAGCTCGGTCAGAAGGGCGCGCAGGTTGTGCTTCGTCGCTGCTTTCATGACTGACGTAAATGATACGCCGGTCATGGTGACCTGTCAAACTTATTTGATGGTCACCAGGAGCCGCTTGAGCATTCAGCCGCGATGAGTCTCCCGTCGTGGTATCCGTTCGCCGAGGAGGGGAAGCCGGCTCCGATGCCATTGCTGTTGGTGCAGGCGTTCCTGAACACCCACTACTTCAAAGGCGACTCCGACCTGTTGAGCGATCCCGAGACGGCACGGCCATGGCTCCGCGACGCTCGGCTGCTGCCGGGCACCGCGACAGTGACAGCGGCCGAACTTGAGGTGGCCCGCAGCATGCGCGAGAGCATCCGCAACCTGCTCAGCTTCCGGCGCGACGAGGCGCACGGCGCTCTTGCGCTACGACCCCTGCGCGAACTGGCCAACGCGCACAGTGCGTGCTTGACCCTGGACGACCAAGGGAGACTGAGACTCGATAACCCGCGCCACAACGATCTTGGTGATGGAATGTTCGATCTTCTGCTGATCGTTCGAGACGCCCAAGAACACGGCAACTGGAGCCGCCTTAAGGTGTGCGGCAACTCGGAGTGCCGATGGGTCTTCTATGACCGCTCACGCAACCAGCAGGGCCACTGGTGCGATATGGCTGTGTGCGGCAACCGCCTGAAGAATCGCGCCTTCCGCGCGCGCAGACGCTGAATCCAGAAGATGCCGCGCTGTCGTGTTGGAGCGGAGGATCCGTCCTGAAAGCAACGATGCGCCGGGCCAACACGCCCAAAGGTATCAAGGCCGGTCGAGAATTGACCCTGTAGCGCCGGTTGAGAATTGACCCCCCCTGCGGCGGCAGGAGGCGTGGATCGGGTCCTCCTCGTGGAGCCGGAGCCGTGGGCAGAGGCGGAATGAGGGAGGATCCGCGGCTGTCCGGGGGGTGTCAGTCGGCTTCCGGGGGACGTTGTGCGGGGTGGGCGCTGAGGTCGTGGTTCTTGAGGCGCGGTGCGCCTGGCGCGGTTCGCTGCGGCCGATACCTCATTGTTCGGCATAACCTTCGCAGAATTCCGTTTCTTCGGTGGCCTTTGCGGCGAAGCTTTCCGTGTAGAGGGTCGCGCCTTCAGAGTTCTCGATGATGATTTCGGTTGGCGGTGTCGTGTAAACCCCGTAGAACAGGGGTCCTCCGGCTTGCATTGAGGCTGCCAGTTCGACCTTCGTGAGCGGTGTCAGCCCGGCCGCGGTGCGCACGAGGACCGATGCTCCGGGCGCCAAGAGGATGCCGTCAAGTAGAGAGTATGGATGCGGGGCGCATTCGGTCGAGAGGTTCCACTGGAACTGCTTTGACTTTGCGTCTTCATCTTCCTCGCTGAGTTCCGAATTGCGCATACCCGTTTGTGGGCCGAGGGAGAATTCTGTATGCCCGCCGAAATGAAGCAAAGCGGTGACACGCCGACGCGGACGATGAGCCCAGCCATGGGATCTTGGCTTGCACGTAGGCTGAGCCTTTGCGACCGATTCATCGGCGCCGATAGCTGACGAGAGATCGCGAGAGCTAAAGGCCACCACCGGATCGCGACGATAGGTGTGTCGTGCGTTCCGACTCGCTGATGGCCAGCTTGCGGGCGGCCGTGGAGACCGCGCCGGATGACGCGGAGCTGCGGATGCACTTCGCCGAGATGCTTGCCGCCGAAGGCAACCGCGGCGAGGCCGTGCGGCACGCCGCTGTCGTGTTGCAGAGAGATCCCGAGAACGCTTCGGCCATGGCGCTGATCTCGGGGGACACAGGCTCCGACTCAGCTGCGCCGGTCCCGAGGCCTGACGATTCCGGCGACCCGGAAACCGAGACGCTGCGGCGCCTGGAGTCTGAGCTCGCCGACCTCGCGCCGCCGATGTTCGTCAATGCCGACGAGGGGGACGTCGAGTCGGACTACGAGGTCGATGCAGTGGGTCTTCGCCTGGCGGACGTCGCGGGGATGGCGGAGGTGAAGGCCCGCCTGGAGGCCGCCGTCCTCGCGCCGATGCGAAACCCGGAGCTGACGCGTCTGTATGGCAAGTCGCTGCGCGGCGGGCTGCTCCTGTACGGGCCACCGGGCTGCGGCAAGACATTCATCTCGCGCGCGCTCGCCGGAGAGATGGGCGCCCGATTTCTCGCCGTCTCGCTCGCCGACGTACTCGACATGTACGTCGGCCAGAGCGAGTGCAACATTCGAGCGGTCTTCGACACGGCCCGCGGTCGGGCGCCGTGCGTCGTCTTCCTGGACGAGGTGGACGCGCTCGGACAGAAGCGCAGCCACCTGCGCAACAGCGCTGCCCGTGGCACCGTCAATCAGTTGCTCTCCGAGATGGACGGCCTCACCAGCAATGAGGGAGTCTTCGTGATCGGGGCGACCAACCACCCCTGGGATGTCGATGTGGCACTGCGACGGCCGGGGCGCTTTGACCGGATGCTGCTCGTGCTGCCACCCGACGCGCCCGCTCGCGAAGCGGTATTTCGCCATCACCTGCGCGGGCGGCCGATCGCCAACGTCGATCTCGGCAAGCTCGCCAAGACGACCGCCGGCTATTCCGGCGCCGACCTCGCCTACATCTGCGAAGGCGCAGCCGAACGCGCGCTCATGGACTCCGCGCGCAGTGGCGCCCCGCGTCTGATCGACATGACCGACCTCGAGGTGGCCGCAAAGGACGTCAGGCCCTCGATCGGCCCGTGGCTTGAAACGGCGCGGAACGTCGCCGAGTTCGCCAACGAAGGCGGCGTCTACGATGAGCTGCTCGCCTACCTGAGAAACGGGCGCCGCGCATGAGCGCGTCCGTCGACAACATGGATGCGGCCTTGGAGCGCGCGGGCGCTCTGTGCGAGCTGCGGCGCTACCCGGAGGCAGCAGCGCTGCTGCGCCAGGCAATCGCGAGCGAGCCGCAGAACCCGGCAGCTTGGAGCCTGCTGGCGGCAGCGGAGCTCAATGCAACCAATTACGAAGACGGCTTGATGGCCGCCGAAAAGGCGATCTCCTTCGCCCCCGACGCAGGATGGCCGCAACGCCTCGCCGCCCACGCACTCAGACTTCGCGGGCGCACCGAGGAGAGCATCCGCCACGCGCGCGAGGCCATCCGCCTGGAGCCCGATGGCTGGCAGGCACATGTAAGCCTCGCCCGGTCTCTCGCAGCAAACAACTCAGATCTACCGGAAGCACGCGAAGCGGCCGAGCGGGCGATCACGCTCGGCCCCAACGAAGCCGAGGCCCACATTACCGCCGGCGTGGTGGCCGCGGCAGCCAACGATCGCTCAGGCGCGGAAGCATCATTTCGTCACGCGCTCTCGATCGACCCGCAAAACAGCGTCGCCCACAGCGAACTCGCCCGCATGCGAATGGGTGGCAAATACCACACCAACCCCGCCGGCCTCGCCGAAGCCGCAGCGGGCTACGCCACCTCCGTGCAAGTCGATCCCCGGGCGGCGCAAGCCCGTCGCAACTTGGAGCAGGTACTCCGCGTGTTCCTCGCCAAAACGGCCTACTTCATCTTCATCGACGCCTTCCTGATCGCCCGGCTGGGCTCGGGCTCCGGGCAAGCCGTCGCCCGATTGTTGCCTGTAGTGCTTCTTGCGATCCCGGTCGGGTACGCCTGGCGTTTCATCGCCCGCCTGAGCACCGACCTCCGCAAGTACCTGCTCCACCTCCTCACCCACGACCGCAAAATCCTGCTTGCCGTCTCACTGGAGGCACTGGCCGTCGCATGCCTGCTCGCCGCGGCGCTCGCGCCTCACCGGAGAGAACTCGCCGCCGTCGCGGCAGTGAGCGCATTGATCGGCCGACTGATCCTCTGGAGCCAGGTTCAACACAGCCGTCGCCCGGCGCACGGACGACCATCTTCAGAGCGCCGGTAGCCCGCCGAGACTCGAGAATTTCGAGGACGCCCTGGCGGCTTCACCGGGGATCCAGGCAATCCAGCGGGCCGGAGTCAACCATTTCGGTGACGATCTGTTCGGCGGTGGGGCGGTCGAGTTGCATATCGTGGCGCAGGAGCTTCCACACGAGCAGGTCGGTCGCGACGACGATCGCGGTTAGGCGCCGCTCGCGTGCGCGGCCCCGCAGGCCACGTAGGAGTGGCTGGAACGTTCTTGTTGCCCAATCGCGGTGGTAGGCACGACCTGCGTCGGTTATGCGACGGACTGCGGGAATCCGCTCCTCCTCGGAGAGCATCCGCAGGACCGTCTTTCCGTTGGCCTCGTAGCGATCGAAGAGGATCTTGATCGCCTCACGCACCTTGCCCACGGGTGCTTCGTCGCGTCGCGCCATCTCCTCGAGGCCCCACCGCATAGCGACGGCGGTGAACAGCTGTTCCTTGGAGCCGCATTGCGTGTGCAGCGTCTGCGCGGTGACCTCCGCGTCGGTGGCGATCTCGCTCAGGCGGACATCCTCGTAGGGGCGCCTGGCGAAGTGGTGCCAGGCCGCGGTGAGCAGGCGCTCCCGGGTCGCGGCGGCTCCGTCGGCGCGGGCGCTCATCCGATAGGAGCGCTTTGGCGGTGAGGGTTCCGACCTTTTCATTTGATAGCGAGTATAGTCAATTTTGCATGCGCGTTTTGCAGACACTCATGGCGTTCGCCGGCAATGCTCCACCGCAGCTCGCCGTCACGCGCCGGCTCATCGAGCGCGGCCATGAGGTGCGGGTGCTCGCCCACCGCGCCGCGCGGCAGCGGGTGCAGAGCACAGGCGCGGAGTTCGTGGAGTTCCGGCGCTCGCGACCCGACTTCGACATCACTCGGCGCGAGACCGACTCGCTGCGTGACTGGGAGGCACGGACCCGGCTGGGCGCCGGGATGCGATCGCTCAGGAACGCCCTGTTCGCGTTCGTCGGCAATGTCAGCCACGAGTGCGCCGACCTGCTGGACAGCCGGCCCGCAGATGCAATGGTGTTCGACTGGATGCTCCCCGGCGCCGCGATCGCCGCCGAGCAGGCCGGGCTGCCCGCGGTCGAGATCGTGCACTGCCCCTATCCGCTGCCCGTCGAAGGCGTCCCGCCGCTGTTCACAGGCAACGGCCTGCAACCCCTCGACGGCCCACTCGGCGCCACCCGCGACCGCCTGCTCAACCGCATCGCCCGACGCGTGTACGACACCGGCCTGCCGGCCCTCAACCGAGCGCGCCTGGAGCATGGGCTCGCGCCGCTGGAGCACTGGGAAGACCAGCTGCTGGGCGCAGACACGATCTGCATGATGACCGCTCCTGAGCTTGACTTCTCAAGCCGCGGTGAGCTACCCGCCAACGTCCGCTACGTGGGCCCCGCATTCGAGCCCCACCCGCACGAGTGGAGTTCGCCGTGGCCCGTGGCGAACACCAACCCCCTGGTGGTTGTGAGCTTCAGCACCAGTTACATGAACCAGTCGGCGCTCGCACAGCGCGTTCTCGACGCGCTCGCCGGGCTGCCCGTGCGGGCTCTGCTGACCGCCGGCCCAGCGCTCGAGCAGCGCCGGCTGAGCCTTCCCGCGAACGCGCGCGCCGTGGACTTCCTACCGCACCGCACGGTCTTTCCGCATGCCTCGCTCGTCATCAGCCACGCCGGTTGGCAGACCGTGAACGCTGCACTCGCAGACGGGGTGCCGCTGCTCTGCATCCCCGGACGGCCGCGACCAGCCCGACAACGCCGCGCGCGTCGTCCTCGCCGGCGCGGGCCTGCGGGTCGGCAAGCGAATCCCGCCCCGCAAGCTCCACAGGGCGATCGCAACAGCGCTTGAAGACTGCACGCTCAAGCGCGGTGCTGAAGGGATGGCCGCGGCGCTGGCTCGCAGCGACGGCGCACTCGCGGTTGTGGAGCAGCTTGAGCTGCTCGGACCTTCGTGACGCCCGTTCGAGCCTTGTCCCACGGGTGACCCCCGCCGGCGGGGAGCGGCTTCAGGAACGCTACGCACCTCGGGGAGCGGGTCATGGGTGGTGAGCCCTATGCTCGTGGTGGGAACTACGGAGTGGGTTTCAGTGGGGAGTGCGCTGGCCGGCGGGCACCTCCGGCGCTTGACTGGTTGCACGTCTGCAAACAGGGAGCGACCCGAGGAGCGATGACCGATGAGTGCTGCCACCGATGCCCCACCCCTGACTGAGCCGGCACGTCCGTTCTCGCGCCTGGGTCGCAAGGATGTCGCCTACGCGGGCGGCAAGGGCGCGAACCTGGGTGAGCTCACCGCGGCTGGGCTGCCGGTGCCCGACGGCTTCGTGGTCGGCGCCCCGGCTTACGCGGCGTTCTGTGGTGAGACGGGGCTGCGCGAGCGGCTGGCCGGGTTGCTGGACAGCGTGGACGTGGAGGACACCGGCGCCCTGCAGGCGGCGGCAGCA
>JBEKYV010000134.1:0-8043 GCA_049510515.1 Solirubrobacteraceae bacterium
CCCCGATCGCGGCGGCGCGCGCGACGGCGTGCTGGCCGCGCTCGCGGTGCTCGTCGTGGTCGGCGCCTCGATCGCGATGGAGCGCACCGGCTCGGAGCTCGGCGCGCGCCACGCGATCCCCGAAATCGTGATCGGCGGCCTGATCCTCGCGGCCGTCACCAGCCTCCCCAACGCGGTCGCCGCCGTCTACCTCGCCTCCCGCGGCCGCGGCGCGGCGACGCTCAGCACCGCGCTCAACAGCAATGCGCTCAACGTCGTCGCGGGCCTCTTGATCCCAGGGGCGATCGTCGGCCTCGGCGCCCCGTCGGGGCCCACCACGTTCGTCGCGGTCAGCTACCTCGGCCTGACCGCCGCCGCGCTGGCGATCGCCTACCTCGACCGCGGCCTGCGCCGCCTCCCCGGCGCGCTGATCATCGCCGCCTACGTGGCGTTCGCACTGGTGCTGGTGAGCGGGGCGTAGGGGTTGGTCGGGGTCCGGGCTCCCCGCGGCAACTCACATTGAACCCGTTCCGGCTCGGATCGCGGAGGAAAATCACCTCGAATCGCGGAGCAAAACAGCCTCAAATCGCGGAGAATAATTGTCTCAAATCGCGGAGAAAAAGTGCCTCAAATTGCGGAAAATCTAGTACCATGGCGGTATGCCGGCAATCCTGAATAGGCTCGTCGAACGCCGTCTCGGCGAGGTGGCGCTGCGTCGCATGGACGAGGAGCCCGTCATCGTGCTGCAGGGCCCACGCGCAGTGGGGAAGTCGACGCTGTTGCGGAAGCTGGCGGCCTCCCACGGTCGCGGGGTCATCGATCTCGACGACCTCGGCACCCGGGCTGCGGCTCGCGCCGACCCGGCTCTGTTCGTGCGCGGCGAGCCGCCTGTGTTGATCGATGAGTTCCAGCACGTGCCCGAGCTGCTCGACGCGATCAAGGCGGAGCTCAACCGCGACTCCGCGCCCGGCCGGTTCGTGCTCACCGGATCGACGCGGTATGCCACGCTGCCCTTGGCGGCCCAGGCGCTCACTGGACGCGCCCACCAGATGGACGTCCTGCCGCTCTCCCAGGGTGAGATCGCGGAGGTGCGTGAGGATTTCGCCGAGACGCTGATAGGCGATCCGGCAGCGCTGGTGCAGGAGCGCCCGGCCGCAACCGCTAGGGAGGAGTACGTCGGCCGCGTGATCGCTGGGGGATTTCCACCGGCGCTCGCCCGGGCGCGAGCAGCGGGTCGGGCGCGCTGGTTCGACGACTACCTGGAGCTGGTCATCGAGCGCGACGTATTGGAGCTCACGCGCGTGCGCCAGCGCCGGCAGCTCCCGCTGTTGCTGGCACAGCTCGCGAGTCAGACCGCGCAGATGCTCAACATCGCCAAGGCCGCGACGGCGATCGGCATGGACAAGTCGACGGCGGAGAGCTACACCAAGCTGCTGGAGACCGTCTTCCTGATTCAGCGGCTCCCAGCGTGGGGAACCACACTCTCCTCGCGCGTCGCCGCGGCGCCCAAGGTGCACGTCATCGACAGCGGGATAGCCTCGCGCCTGCTGCGCTCGACCGAGAGCAAGCTTGCGGCCGCCACGGCTCCCGCGCTGACGGAGTTCGGGCATCTGCTGGAGACGTTTGTCGTGGGTGAGGTGTGCCGGCAGCTCGACTGGCTCGACGCACCTGTGCAGCGCGGACATTGGCGCACCCACGATGGCGAGGAGGTCGACCTGGTGCTCGAACGCGAAGATGGCAGGATCGCGGCACTCGAGGTCAAGGCGTCCTCGCGCGTCGCCTCAGGTGAGTTGCGCAGCCTGCTCAGGCTGCGTGGCAGGCTCGCTGGTCAGTTCCTTGGGGGGGTGGTGCTGTACACAGGCGCGCGCGCCTACACCGCCGAAGGGATGCACGTGGTGCCGATCAGCCGGCTTTGGAATGCCGAGCCTTCGGGCGGATGAGGGTTGCCGGCAGATACTGGGACAGGGCCCGTTACTCTCCAGGGCGAGTCATTTGAGCGCCGTCGCGACACCACCTCCGCCGCCCTCCCTCGGGGCGCCGCCTCCCAGCCCGCTTCCTCCGGAGCCCCCGCGCCGTCCCTGGTGGATGGCCAAGCGCGTGCTGCTCGGGGGGATCGGGGTGGTGCTGCTCTCGGGCGCGGCGAGCGTCATGCTTGCGCGCAACGAGGTCAACAAGGTCGTGGCGGCGCTGCACCAGAACAAGCAGGTGCAGGTCGCCGCCAACGTCCTGCCGCAGGCCGCCAGCGGCGAACCGGAGACGCTGCTGCTGGTCGGCAACGACGAACGCCGTCACACGACCACCGCACCGGTGCTGCCGCACTCCAACGAGATGCTGCTGGTGCGGATCGACCCGAGCAAGCCGACGATCTCGATGCTCTCGATCCCCCGCGAGCTATGGGTGCCGTTCACACGGCTGAATGGGCAGGTGGAAGAAAACCGGATCAACTCCGCCTACACGTTCGGCTACGAGGAAAGCGGCGAAACGACCTCCGGCGGCGTGAAGCTGATGGTGGAAACGATCAAGAAGGACATCGGCATCACCCCCAACCTCGTGTTCGTCACCAACTTCAAACGCTTCAAGCGCGCGGTGAACGAAATGGGCTGCGTGTACATGACCGTCGACAAGCCCTACCACCACGTCAACGAACCGGGCGGCGAACAGTATTTCGAAATCAACCTGCAGCCCGGCTACCAGCGGCTGTGTGGGCAGGAAGCGCTCGAATTCGTCACCAATCGCCATGAAAGCACGTCGCTTGACCGCGACGCCCGCGACCAGCGCTTCCTGCTCAACGTCAAGGCCCAGTACGGGCCGACGCTCGTTGAAAACCGTGAAAAGTTCGAGCGCATCGTCGGCAAGGCGGTCGAAACCGATCTGCGCACCGAAGCGCAGGTGCTGCAGCTGCTCGAGCTGCTGGTCGAATCGGCCAGCAGGCAGGTTCGTCAGGTGCCCTTCCACTCGACCCCGTGCAATGGCACCTGCCCGTCCGGGGATCTCACCGCCACTCCGCGGCAGATCGAAGAAGCTGCGCACTCCTTCCTGAACGGCACCGCGGCGATCGCCCCGCACAAGCTGCACGGCTCCAGTGGCAGGCGGGCTCACACGGCGCATCGGCACCCCGCCGCGGGCGGGCGGGAATCCGAATCCCCGCTCTCGCTCTCCCCCACCCCGAGCTCCGTCCTGGCGCAAGCGCGCGCGATCGCCCCCCGCCTGCCGTTCGCGGTCCAGGTGCCGCGCGTCCAGCAGATCACCGCCGAATCCGAACCGGATGTGGTGCGCCGGTATGACATCGCGGGCCCCAACCGGCGGCTGTACCCCGCCTACGTAGTCGTCGTGGATCAGGGCGAACTGGGCCAGTACTACGACATCCAGGGCAGCACCTGGACCGACTCGCCGCTGCTCAGCAACCCCACCCAGGAACTCCCAATCGGCTCGCGCACCTACAGCCTCTTCTACAACGGCGAACACCTTAAGACGATCGCCTGGCGCGAAGGGAGTGCGGCCTACTGGATCGAAAACACGCTCACCAACAACCTCTCGCCGCAGCAGATGCTGGCGATCGCCGAGAGTACCCGTCCGGCGATCGGCACCGCCACCGCCGGCTCGCACACAGCCACCCCCCGCAGCTTCAAACTGCCGCCGCCGGCGGCCAAGGAAGCGAGCACGCTGGCCAAAGTCGGTGCGCTGCTCGGCTTCGTCGGTCTGCTAATCGTCGGGCTGCTGGGGCTGTGGGTGATCGCCCGCCAGCGCGAGCTGCGGACGCTGCGCGAGCAGGTGGCGCAGGCGATGGCGCTGGAAGCCCGCCGGCGCACGCAGGTGCGGTGAGCGGCGCCCGCCTCGTGAGGATGTCGGGACAGCACCCGTAAGCGCTGATCCAGGCGACGAGACGGGCCGCGGCCGATTCGCAGGCGCTACGCCCCCAGCAGGTTGTGCACGACAAGGTCGATCAGCTTGATCCCGATGAACGGGGCGATCAGGCCGCCGAGGCCGTAGATCCAGAGGTTGCGCCGCAGCAGCGCGGAGGCGCCGATCGGGCGGTAGCGCACCCCCCGCAGCGACAGTGGGATCAGCAGCGGGATCACGATCGCGTTGAAGATGATCGCCGAGACGATCGCCGATTCGGGCGTGCCGAGGTTCATGATGTTGAGCACGTGCAGCGGGCCCTTGCCACCCGACGTGGTCGCATAGGTGCTGATGAACACGGCCGGCAGGATCGCGAAGTACTTGGCGACGTCGTTGGCGATCGAGAAGGTCGTCAGCGCGCCGCGCGTGATCAACAGCTGCTTGCCCACCTCGACGATCTCGATCAGCTTCGTCGGGTTGGAGTCGAGGTCGACCATGTTGCCCGCCTCGCGCGCCGCCTGCGTACCGGTATTCATCGCCACGCCCACGTCGGCCTGGGCGAGCGCGGGCGCGTCGTTGGTGCCATCGCCCGTCATCGCGACCAGGCGTCCCTCCTGCTGCTGCTCGCGGATCAGCGCGAGCTTCGCCTCGGGCGTGGCTTCGGCGAGGAAGTCATCGACGCCCGACTCCTCGGCGATCTTGGCGGCCGTCAGGCGGTTGTCGCCGGTCACCATCACGGTCTTGATGCCCATCGCGCGCAGGTGGTCGAAGCGGACCTTCATCCCCTCCTTGATCGTGTCCTTGAGGTAGATCACGCCCAGCACCTGGCTGTCGCGCGCGACCGCCAGGGGAGTGCCGCCTTCGCGGCCGATCCGCTCCAGCTGCGCCTGCAACTCCGGCGGCGGCGAGCCGCCCTCCTGCTTGACGAACTCGACGATCGCGTCGCCCGCGCCCTTGCGCAGCTGCTGGCCGTCGAAGTCCACGCCGCTCATCCGCGTCTGCGCGGTGAACGGCACGAAGGTGGCGTTCAGCGTGCTCATGTCGTGCTCGCGCAGCCCGTACTGCTTGGCGAGCACCACGATCGAGCGGCCCTCCGGCGTCTCATCCGCCAGCGAGGAGAGCTGCGCGGCCTCGGCGAGATCGGACTCGGCGACGCCCGGCATCGGGATGAACTCCGAGGCGAGACGGTTGCCGATCGTGATCGTGCCGGTCTTGTCGAGCAGCAGCACATCCACGTCGCCCGAGGCCTCCACGGCGCGGCCGGAGAGCGCGAGGACGTTGCGGCGCACGAGGCGGTCCATCCCCGCGATCCCGATCGCCGAGAGCAGCGCTCCGATCGTCGTCGGGATCAGCGCGACCAGCAGCGCGATCAGCGTCGTCTCGGAGATCGCCGTGCCCGCGAACAGCCCGAACGGGCGCAGCGTCGCGACCACGATCATGAAGATCAACGTCAACGCCGCCAACAGGATGTTGAGCGCGATCTCGTTGGGCGTCTTGCGCCGCTCCGCCCCCTCCACCAGCGCGATCATGCGGTCGAGGAAGGAGTGCCCGGGCTCCTGGGTGATTTCCACGACGATCCGGTCGGAGGTCACGCGCGTGCCGCCGGTGACGGCGGAGCGGTCGCCGCCGGACTCGCGGATCACCGGCGCGGACTCCCCCGTGATCGCGGACTCGTCGACCGTGGCGATCCCCTCGATCACGGTGCCGTCGCCCGGGATCAGCTCGCCCGCCTCGACGACGACCACGTCGCCGCGGGTCAGCTCCGAGGCGGCCTTGGTGGAGCCGTCGCGCATCGTGGCCACCGTCTCCTGGCGCATCGAGCGCAGCGTGTCGGCCTGCGCCCGGCCGCGACCCTCGGCGAACGCCTCGGCCATGTTGGCGAAGATGACCGTCAGCCACAGCCAGAAGGCGATCGTGAACGTGTACCACGCCGGCTCGTGGCCGCCGCCGAGCGGCTTGCCGCCGAAAGCCTGGATCAGCCACGTCCCCGTCGTGATCACCGCGCCGATCTCGACGACGAACATCACGGGGTTGCGGACCTGCACGCGCGGGTCGAGCTTCTTGAGGCTGTCGATCAGCGCGCGCACGATGATGTCGCGCTGGAACAGCGACACCGCCTGGCGCTCGTGGGTCATGGCTCCGTCAGTCATCGCCTAGCCTCCTATTACCCTTCCGCACCTGGAGGGTGGTGAGCTATGCCCGAAGAGACGCAGACATTCGCCCACCAAGTTATTACGGTCGAGATCGAGGTTTAGCTGGAGCACGTTCACTCCCGGTTCGCCAGAGAATCCAAGGCCGCGGCCCGATGTGTATTTTGCAATCAGATCGTCTACGAAGGCGAGGGGAAGGTGACGCAGCGCCGCGACACGGTGCGCTTGGATCCACGCATTGGCCTGTGAGATTTCCGGGTCGAGGTTGGAGCCCGAGGTGTTGGCGGCGTCCACCGGGACCTTCGCCACGGTCAAGCCCGGGTCGTACGGCCGGTTCATTTCCAGATACGCCTTGATGTTTTCTTCGTCGGCTTCCTTGGTCTTCACGCTGTTGGGGCCGCGGTTGGAGAAGGTGCTGGCGGCGGCGTTGTACGCGCCGCCTTCGGTGGCGGAGGGACGCGACTGGAAGTAGCGCGGGTCGGGTTCGGTGACCAGTTCTTCTTCCTTTTCCTCCGGCTTGCCGTTCTTGCCGATCACCGGGGAGGCGAAGCTCTGGCCGATGATCTTCGAGCCGACGACCTTGCCCGCGACCTTTATCTGCTGCCCGTTGGCGTCGCCGGGGAAGGCCACCTGGCTGATGCCGGTGATCGCCAGCGGGTACACCAGGCCGAGCAGGATCGTAAAAACGACGATGCCGATTGCGGAAGTGACGATGTCGCGTTTCATCTCTCGCACGCGTTCATTAGTAGAGGTGCCCCGTCAGGCCCTGCACGATCGGGCCGAGCAGCAGGGCGGGGAAGAAGGTGAGCGCGCCGACCAGCACGATCACGCCGATCAACAGCACCGCGAACGTGGTGTTGTCGGTACGCATCGTGCCGAGGCCGGCGGGGGTGACGCGCTTGCCCGCCAGCGCGCCGGCGACCGCGAGCGCGAACAGGATCGGCGCGTAGCGCGCGAACAGCATGTCGAAGCCGCCGAGCAGGTTGGCGAAGGTGATGCCGTGGGCGCCGGCGTTGCCGGCGACCGGCTGGATGTAGCCGGTGTAGCCGGCGAACGCCGAGCCATTGTTGTTGGCCTGCGACAGATAGGCGTAGAAGGTCTCGGAGAAGCCCTGAGGCGTGTTGCCGCCCGCCGCCGAAAGGGCGCCTTCGGAGATCGACTTGCGCCCCGCCTGCGTGGCGGTCGCCATCGCCGTGCAGAACAGCGCCGCCAGCGGCGTGATCAGGATCGCAAGGCCGGCGAGCTTGATTTCGCGCGCCTCCAGCTTCTTGCCCAGCCACTCCGGCGTGCGCCCGACCATCAGCCCGCCTATGAACACCGCCAGCAGCACGTACAGCAGGATCGAGTAAAGCCCCGTGCCGACGCCGCCGAAGATCACCTCGCTGGCGGAGAGGTTCGCAAAGGGGACTGCTCCACCAATTCCCGTGAACGACTCCAGCGCGCTGTTGACCGCGCCGCAGGAGGTGACGGTCGTGACCACGTTGAACAGAGCGGAGCCGGCGATCCCGAAGCGCTGCTCCTTGCCTTCCATGTTGCCCCCACCCGAGCCGCTGATCACACCCGTGTGCAGGCCGGCCGCGTGCTGCGCGGGCGAGCCGTGCGCCTCGGCGATGTAGGCGACGCAGACGGCGCCGAGGAACATGAACATCACCACGCCGTAGATCGCGTACCCCTGGCGGCGGTTGCCGGCCATCCGGCCATAGGTGAAGATCAGTGCCGCCGGGATGACCAGCACCAGCAGCATCTCGAAGAAGTTGGTGAAGCCGTTGGGGTTCTCGAAGGGGTGCGCCGAGTTGACGTTGAAGAATCCGCCGCCGTTGGTGCCAAGCTCCTTGATCGCCTCCTGCGAGGCGACCGGGCCCATCGCGATCGTCTGCTGCAGGCCGGTGATGGTGTGCACGACCAGGTAGTTGGAGAGGTTGGCGATTACGCCCTGCGAGGCGAGGACCAATGCGGCGATCACCGAGATCGGCAGCAGGACGTAGAGGATCGTGCGCACGATGTCCTGCCAGAAGTTGCCGATCCCCTTGCCGGCACGTCCGACGATCCCGCGAATCAGCGCGGCGGCGACCAC
>JBEKYV010000135.1:0-11196 GCA_049510515.1 Solirubrobacteraceae bacterium
GGGTGGTCGATATGAGGCGGGCGCGGCCAATCGAACGTCGTGTCGGTGACGACCGGCGCCACAGGCAGCCCCAGCCACCGCAACACCTGGCTGGTGCGGAGCGTGCGCGGCACGGCGAGCAGGGAGCCGTTGATGGGTCGCGCCTCGGGGATGTAGTGCTGGACGCGCAGCGCGGCGGGGCTCACGGGGTAGAGCAGGAGGTTGCGCGTCGTGTCGTGGTAGAAGGTCAAATGCGGCGTCCAGTCACAGCGATGAATTGACCTTCCACTGCACGCCGAATCTCCCCAATATTATCACCCCATGTGACGATTCCACCCGCCGCAATTATCGCCCTCATGCACGCCTCCTGCCGCGGCGTCGGCACCTTCCCCTCGGCCTTGGTCTCGATGCCAACGAACCGCCCGTTGATGCAGCACAGGAAGTCGAGCGTCTGCGCGCCGTAGCCGGCGGGCACGGGCATGTAGGTGTAGGCGTTGAGCGACTTGAGCCACGCTCTGCACACCCTCCAAATGCCCGGCAAGCACTTCGGGACGCGCATGTCGTGGGTGGACGCCACCAGGATGGTGGCGACGAGGGCGACGGCGAGGAGGATTTCGCGGAGGGTTGTCATCGGTTTTCCAAAATACTGCGAATCATCAAAACGATAAACGCAGCAACGAAAACCAGCACTGCTAACTGCTCTGGGCTTAAATGGGGACTTATATGCATGAGTCCATTCCGTCATTTCAAGCCGCCAAACGGTAGATAAACCGATGTTTCGACACGCGCGCAATTCGCTTGATCGTGACGCCTTCCGGCACATGCCCTCGTCGGCTGTACCGCTTGCCGGCGTCGGCGTCGGCGTAGTCGAAGCGTGGCGTCTTGCGCTCTTGGTCCGTGCGACCGTCCGCAATCCAGTTGGCGGCCTTGTAGATCGTGCCGCCATGGCCCGCCGAAGGATCAGCATAGGAAACCAGAACCCGAACCAGCGGGCAGTTCTGCCGGATGTATTTGACGGCCTTGGCGATCAACCAGGTTTCGGCGTTCTGCGGAACCGAATCGTCAAGCCAGAGCCGAGCAAGTTCCCATGTCTTCCCGCCGTATCGCTTCGAGGTTTCGCGCGGCGGCAACGCAAAGACCACGATGCCGATAAATTCGTTCCATGCGTCTTTCTTCCGCATTCCGAGGATCAGCGTACAGACGCCGGGCCATTTGCCGATGTAATGGCGCTTAATCATCGCGTCGCCTTCGACGCGCCCGATGCGCTCAATCAGGCAGTCCGCCCGCCACGCCTTATCGAATACCGGACAATCAGGCTTCACGTTTTGCCGCCTTCCGCGCATATAAGTCCCCTTAAATGCGTCATGCTCGCCTCCCGTTGTTCTCGCAAGACAGCACGTCGCAATGCTTCTGGCACAGCCCGCTGCGCCGCTTCTCCCACTCCCTCGCCGCCAGATCGCGCTCGATGTCGGCGGCGAGCGCGCGCACCTTGAGCAGCGTCGCCTTCACGTCCGACAGGTCGTAGGGGGCCGACAGGCCGGTCTCGTAGCAGTAGTGCCCGACGACCTTGCTGCGCATACCCTCGTTGCACGCCAGCAACAGCGCGCCGATCTCCAGCTCGAACGGGTCCTCGTACTTGCTGCTGCCGGACTTCCAGTCGAGCAGGAAGGCATGGTTGTCGCTCAGCAGGGTCACGTCGAGCTTGCCGCGCAGCCACGCCGCGTCATCCCAGAAGTCGCACCCCGCCCCGCCGGCCGTGATGGCGAGGCGTTGCTCGACCTTGGGACGACGGCCGTCGAACGGCGCCGCCCAGCGCTCCCACGCCGCCATGTCGTCGGGGAGAGGTTTACCCGCCGCCAGGCGGGCCTCGAGGGCGGCGTGCACGGCGTTGCCGCGCTTCATCGCGTCGGTCTCGACGAAGGGTAGGGACTTGAGCACGTAGCGCTGCTGGAACTGCTCGGGGCACGTCTGGTAGCCCTTGAGGTTCGAGAAGGTGTAGACAAGGCGCTTGCCCGCCTTTGGCGGGCGGCGGTCGAGGGCGGCGGGGATGTCGGGCATGGTCATTTGGGTACCACCATCTTGCACGCACACGGCCAGCACATGATGACCGAGTAGGGGTTGCGGTAGCGATCGGCGAACATCCAGCCGAGCGCGAGGTAGGAAGGGACGAGGGCGTGGGGGACGTAGCGTAGGTATTTCATCCGCCGTGCTCCTTCATCCAGTCGCGCCCTTCGCGCGGCAACCTGTCGTAGATGTCAAGTTGGTGCTTGGCATACCGCGACATTTCCTCCGGGCGGGTGCTCAACGCGGTTGTCATTTCTCATAACAATCCCCCAACCCACCGTCACAATCCAGCGGGAGCCCGGGGAGCCACGCCACCTCGCGCGTCATCTCCCGCTTGCACGCTTCGAGCGTGCGCTCCGCGTCCGGCCCCTTGGGGATGAGCAGCAGCAGCTCATCGTAGGGATAGTTGAGCGTGCGGATGCCCATCTGCCTGATGCGCACCATCGCCTGGGTAACGATCACGCGGCTCACGGCCTCGCAGATGTTCTGCACGAGCTTCGAGCCCCACATCGCCTTCCACCCTTGGCGCACGCGCACCCGCCAGTAGCCGCCGCGCTCGTGCTCGCGACAGGGCTCGCCTTCCTCGGGGACGTGATACTCCAAGGTATCGTAGACCGAGCAGCGGACCCCATTGCAGCGGCTCGCCGCCGGCTAGGCGCGCGATCATCTTGTTGGCCTGCGCCCAGTACCCGGTGCGCGGCGCGCATACCGACGGGGTATCCTCACGGTAGAGGCGCACGAACTCGGTCGCGTCCTCGATGCTCATGTCGACGGGCGGACCGTAGAGGCCGTTCTTGGCGGTCTTCTTGAACTGCTTGGCGCCGGCGCCGTAGCCACACATGAGCCGGCCCTGCTTGCCCATGCCGCGCTTGGCCTCCATCTCGGCCTTACGAGGGTCGTCGGCTTTGGGCTTGTAGATCGGCTCGCCGTAGAACTTGGTGGCGATGTCGGCGTAAGGATCCTCGTGGTTGCGGAACTTCTGCAGCACGGGCTCGTCAGGGCCGCCCGCGAGGTAGTGAAGGACGCGGCACTCGATCTGAGCGGCATCGATCGGCGCCAGCCAATAGCCCTCGGGCGCGAGGAGCGCGCGGCGAATCGGGCTCTGCCGCTTCATGTTGAGGAAGTTCGTCTTGTCACCCCCCGAAGGTCGCAGCGTCCCGGCGCCCGAGTAGTTGAGATAGACGCACAACGGCCCCCTGCTCGCCATCCACCCGAGCGTGGCGGCACGCGTCTGCATGATGGTGGACTTCTCGCCGAGCCGCGCCTCGGCCAGCGCGCGCACGCGATCGTCGGCGTCGTCGAGCAGGTCGCGCATGAAGTCGTCGGTCTTGGCGAACGCCGGGATCGGGCCGTTCTTGCCGGCCTTGTACTCGATCTCCACCCCCTCGGCCTCGAGGAGAGCAGCGAAGCGCTCGGCGCTCTGGAGCTCGGCGGGGTCGATGCCGAGATTGGCGGCTCGGGTGCTTTTAGCACCCTCCTCGGCCTCCCATATCTGGCGCAGCAGCGGGCGGTCGGCGCGCAGAACGGGCTCGGTGAACATCTTGAGGGTCTCGTCGAGGACGAAAAACTCCTCCGCAGGAAAATCCTTGGCGAACATGCCGAATAGCTTGTAGATGCTCTCCACCTCGTCGCAGCAGCCGTCGGCCACCTGTTGGCGCGTGTCGGCGCTCATCTCGTTCCAGCGCTTGCCGCGGAACAGGTTGTAGGGCGTGGTCTTGGGCGCGAGCCCGAAGTAACCGCGCACCTTGTCGAGCGCCGCGCTGCGCCACGTCCCGTGCAGCATGCGGAACATCGCCATCGGGCAGATGAGGAGCTTGGGGTGGACGTCGTAGTGGTGGGAGAGGATGAGCCCGTCGAATTGTGCGTGCCACATGACGAGCGCCACGTCACTCCAATCCTCCTGCGCCAGCACCCACCGCAGTTGCGGCTCGTCGTACCAGCGCGCGTCGACGCTCGGGCTCCACTTGATCGCGGCGCCGTGGGCCTGGAAGCGCTCGTCCCTGATATAGTGCTCAGTGGAGAGTCGCGACAAGGTGTAGTCGTCAGCAAAGAACGTCTCGAAGTCGAGGACGACCAACCTCACGCCAGCCTCCCGATCCGATAGACCTTCCCACGCCCCGTCCACTCGCGGGTGACGGTCAACCCCAAGTGCACGATCGTCTTGCTCAGGCGGAACACCATGATGGGGATGATATACGGTCCCTTGAGCGGTCCGCCGGTCGGGTCATCGCGATAGAGCAGATCAAACAATTCGTCGCACGAATGCCCATCGCCGAGCAGCAAGTGGCAGAGAAGCTCGAACCTGATGTTGCGCGTGCGCCGCCCCTTGCTCATGAAGGTGTGACGGCGCACGCCGACATGCAGGATGTGACGTTGGCGGTCGAGACGCATGTTGCCATGACGAATCACGACTTTACCTCCCACTTGAACCCCTTCCCACTTCTCAGCATCGCGTCGACCGCCGCGCAGCTCGTCTTGTACCTGAGCCACGCCCACGGCGCGATGCGCGCGTCGCCCGCGTACCGTGCTGCGTTGGGGCGCTTGCCGCTCTCCATCCAGCACACCGCCTCGCGCGAGTAGCCCATGAGCTCGCCCAGCTCCTCCTGGGTGAGGCCCCACGACTCGCGCCAGGCGCGTGCCTGCTCGTATTCAGTGGGCATTCGCGGCGCCTCCAGGTGGTGCGTCGAATGTCACGACACCCACCCCCTCAGCTTGGCGATCGCCTCGGCGTAGTCGAGCGCGGCGAGCACCTCGCGCCTGTTACCCTTGCCGGCCCAGTACGCGCGCCCTTCGGCCAGCGTCTTGTCCCGACAGCCGACACGCACGCGCTGCTCGCCGGTCTCGAGGACGTAGGTGAGGGCGCACCAGCCGTTGGGATCGCCGAGTTGGAACAGGCCCTTGATCTTCCCAGTGCCCAGGTCCGCGCCGCGCAGGTCCGCGCCGCGCAGGTCCGCGCCGCTCAGGTACGCGCCGCTCAGGTCCGCGCTGCGCAGGTCCGCGCCGCTCAGGTACGCGCCGGATCCGACAGCCCAGCGCACAGCGAGGCCGCGCTTCGTTGCCTCGCTTGCGTCGTCGGCGCAATCGATGTCGGCGGTGAACTGCGTTTCGCCGCTGAAACGGTTCGTCACGTCGTATTTCATGGCATCCCTCCTGTTGCGATGCGAACGCCCCGGCTTTCACCGGGGCAGCCTCGCATGTTCGCCTCCATCACCGTGTATGCAACAGCATAACTCACAGTATGTAAACGCTACATCACCCGTCAGGCACTGTCAAGCGCATGGCAGGTATGCAGTAATTGCATAGGTGGGGAGGAAAAGGGAGCCCGCCGGGTGGAGCGGGCTCGAAGTCTTGGGAGGAAACACGCCCGCCAGAGGCGGGCGAGGAGAGCGTTGCACGTGCGGGTGGTGGGGTCAAGCCCGCCGCGAGGCGGGTCAAGGGGCTTGCCTTGCCCGCCGGGAGGCGGGAAGAATGCGAAACCCCGCCCGGGATGCCAGCCGGGCGGGGCGCAACAGAGGGGTGCCTGACCAGGGCAGCCCCTAGGTAACACGGCCCGCCAGCCGCAACAAGGGGCTTCCCCCATGCTTCCTCCCCAGATCGAGCGATATCTCGCCGCTGGCTGGCGCGTCCTGCCGCTGCACGCGCCCGGCGCGCCGTGGTGGAAAACCGACATCGAGGAGGACCAGATCGGCAAGCGGCCGTGCGTGTCGCGCGGCGCCGACCCGCTGTGGGGCTCGAGCAATCGCGACGAGGCGATTCGCTGGGCGCGGCGGTGGCCGGGGTGCAACTGGGGGCTCGGCACCGGCGCCGGCCTCGTGGTGCTCGACCTCGACAGCGCCGAGCAATGGGCACAGTTGCGCGAGTTGACGCTGCGCAACGCGCCGCTCCCACCCACCGCGATCGCGGGCACCGGGCGCAACCCGCTCGCCGCTCACATCTACTTCGCAGGGGACCTCGACCGCTCGCCGCACCTGGGCGACATCCTGGTGCGCGGTGCGCGCAGCTACGTGGTGGCGCCACCAAGCATCCACAGAACCGAACAACCCTATAGGTGGCTTACCAATTTCCCGGTCGCGCCGCTCCCAGACTGGCTCAAGTCCTGCATCGAAACGTATGAAAAGCCTACCAAAACCGTCGCACTCCCACCTCCACCCGATTATATCATACGGCGCCAGCAGCTTAGCGGTGCACCCTCGCTCCTCGCGCGCGAGATCGCGTGGACACAGAGCCCGCGCACCCCCGAGCTGGAGGCGGAAATCAAGAGCGCGCTGCAAGCCATCCCACCATCGATCAAAATGCTGCCGTGGCTCGGCGTCGGTATGGCGCTCCACTCGCTCGGGTGGGGCGACGACCCGTTCGCTTGGTGGGTGGCGTGGTCGCGGTCGTGCGAGGAGAAATTCAGCGAGGCACGCTGTGAGAGCGCGTGGCGCAGCTTCGGCCGGCGGACCAAGGGAGCCATCGGAATCGGGACGCTCTGGTTCCTCGCGACACGTCACGGGTGGGTGCGGCCCAACGCCGCACTCGGCGCCGCGGCCACGCCCGCCAGCGCGCGGATCAACGGCCACCACACCCCAACCCTGCTCCCGCCGGCGACCGCGCTCGAGGCGATCGAGTTCGACGTCAACAAGCGCGGGGTGCTGCCGACGTGCGTCAACGCGCGCCGCGCGTTGCGCAAGCTCGAGATCGCGTGCCGCTACGACACGTTCCACGAGCGCCTGCACGTCGGCGGGCGGGTGCTAGGGCAGTGGGCGGGTGAGCTCAGCGACCACGCCGACCATATGCTACGGGTGATAATCCAAGAAAAGTTCGGTTTCGACCCCGGTATGCAAAACATCCACGATGCGGCGGTGGAGGAGTGCCTTTTATCGCCGTTCGATCCCGTGGTGGATTATCTCGCGCGCGTGGAGGGCGCGTGGGACGGGCGGGCGAGGCTCGGCGGGTGGCTCCACGCCTATCTCGGATCGCCCTGGGATGGCCTCACGGGCGCGTTCGGGAGGCTCACGGTGCTGGCGGCGGTGCGGCGGGCGCGGAGGCCCGGGTGGAAGCACGACGCGATCCTGGTGCTCGAGGGACCGGAGGGACGCGGCAAGTCTGCGGCGATCGAGATGCTCGCGGGCGCGGACAATTTTTCCGACCAAGCGATATTGCTGGCCGACGACCGCCACCAGCAGGAGCTGATCCAGGGAGTGTGGCTTTACGAGATCGCCGAACTCGTCGGCAAGTCGGCGGCCGACATCGAGCGCGTGAAGGCGTTCGCGTCGCGCACCGTGGACCGGACCAGGCCGGCTTACGGGCGGTGCCGGGTGGACCGGCCGCGGCGGTGCGTGTTCGTCGCTACCACCAACAACGAGACGGGCACGTACCTGCGCGCGGAGGGCAACAGGCGGTTCTGGCCCGTGCCATGCGGTCGCATCGATCTGGAACGCCTCGCGCGCGATAGAGACCAGATATGGGGCGAGGCGGCAGCGCTGGAGGCGCGCGGCGCGACCACCACCCTTGATCCGACGCTGTGGGCGGCGGCGGGCGCGATGCAAGCGAGCAGGCGCGAGGCGGATCCCTGGGACGACCTGCTTGAAGTGCTCGACCTCAAGGGCACGCAGGGGGTGACGATCGCGCCAAGCGGCGATGGTCGAGGGCATGAACGACGCGTCAGCACCGGGGACATCTGGACGCTGCGGCTGCAGCTGGACCCCGGGCGCCTCACAACCGCAACATCGAAGCGCCTAGCGAGCGCGATGAAGCGACTCGGTTGGGACGGTCCAAAAAAGATACGCGGGCTGCTCGGCACGTATCGGGGGTATTCCAAACCGATCTGATGTTCCAGTGTGTTCCGCTACGCGCGAGCTAGTGGAACGTTGGAAGCCCTTGATAATGCAGGTATGTTCCACTTGTTCCTTTAGTTCCTTTTTATCTATAGAGGGGTATAGTAATAAGAGGATGTGGACATGTATACGTTACATACGTATGGTATGTGTAGTATATATACTATTCCCTACCCCTCATAGGAGATGGGGGGTAAAAGAGGCACTAATGGAACAAATGTGCGATTTCAATGGGTTATAGTGGAACATGGGGGGTGCCACAAGCGGAACCGAGTGGAACACAAAAGGCGCTTGACAACCCCTAAGTGGAGTGCCTACATTGCGTGAGCCCGCCAGACTACGCGCGAATCCAGCCGGCGCACCGCAAGGCGTTCGATGCGGCGCTGCGGCGCCAGAACAATCCTGGTGCGGCGTGACAGAGGCGGTAAATGGAGGGGAACGTGAAACGCAAAGCTTTTAAGTCGATTACTCGCTCGGAATTGGCGGAAACAACGCGCAAGCGCAATGCTTGGCATGCGGTGAACAGTGCGGACCAGCCGAAGTTCTCTCAAAAGCCGGGGAGCGTTTTCGAGAACGAGCCGGAGCGAAGGTCGCGGATGAAAGCGAATCGCGCGTCGCGCGCGATCGTGCTCTATGCGGCCGAGCTCGGGCGCAAGCGTGGCGTCCTGCCCTACGATCTCAGCGCGTGGGAAGCCTCGCACAACTTCGATTATTCGGGCTTCGACGCGCCGCAAGCGTCGGTCCTGGTGGTGTTTCGTGACGGCGTGTCCGAGGTGCCGATCCGCGTCGAGAACCTGGATTGGCAGCCAGCCGAGCCCGTCGAGGAGTGCGTCGAGTGACTCGCACCCTACGCCTGATCCTGCTCGGCGCCGCATGGCTCGTGGTGCCCGGCAGCTCGCTCCTGCTCCTGCCCTACCTCGCATGGCGCTTGACACGGCGCGCTAAGAGGTGTAGGGATTGCATATCGATAACGAGAGGGGAATGACATGAGGTACGATTGTCTTGCGGCTTTGGGTCGATTGGGGATCGCCCAGGACGACGCGGCGGCGCTGCGGCGCATTTCGATGACGCTGCATCGCTGGCACGAGCTCGAATGCGGCGACGGCAATGCGCACGGCTCCTGGGCGATCGTGCGCGGCCGCAAGGATTCGAAGGGGCGTTTCGTCCACGATGACGACGGGCGGCCCTACCTCGAGCACCATCACTATCGGCACGGCGCTGGCGAGGATACCGTCAGCCATGCGCTGCTTCCCGATCGCGAGCGGGGTGCGTTGAAGCGTCTTGCGCGGATCATGGATCGTTACGCGCCGCTGAGCTTCTACGTTCAGGGCGACAGTCGTCATGTGCTGTCAAGCGCATGGCAGGTATGCAGGAATTGCATACCGCGCGGTGCGGCGCTCTACGTGCTGCGGCCCGGTGACGTGCCCGCCGGCGAGGATCCGAGCTGCTACTACTCGCGCGGCATTGCGGTGTACCGATGACCAGGATCATCCTCTACCGCGCCGCGTTCGCGTGCGCCGGCCTCATGGGCACGTACTGGCTCCTCGTCGGCATCTTCGTGTGGCTGACGTGGTGACGCTGCGGATCTTCGTGGGTCGCGCCGAGCTGTACCGGCGCGACACCACGCTCGAGGGCCTGTCGGCGTCGATCGACGCGCTGGCGAGCTCCATGCGCGCGTTAGCGGGCCGCCAGTGCGTCGTAGCGGTCGCGACCGCCGGGAACCTGTCCCAGGTCCTGGGACGCATCAGCGGGCAGAAAAACGGGGTTGGCGATGGCATGGCGTGACCAGCTGCGGACGAAGCGCGTCGCGCGCGGGGCGGAAGCAATCGCAACGCGCGCCGGCTTGGTCGACGCGCCGTGGGCGCGCAAGAACGTGCACGCGTGGCAAGCCGTCATGTGCGGAGCGCTCGCGAGGCGTAGCGAGGGCGTGCAACGCTATTTGCGCATGCGTGCTATGCGTGGGGCGCATGTTGACATGGGGCGAGTGTAGGGGTTACATTTAGAGCGTAGCAACGCAAACCATAGGAGCCGTGACATGGCTTGGTCCTGGTCGCACTCGCCGGAAGCTTACAGCGACGCTTATGATAATCTGCACGATCAGCCGCACGCTTGGCTCGCCGAATGTCTCGCCGAGTGGCAAGCGTCGAAGCCCGGGCAGTATGGACAACGCCACTTGCGCCTCGCGCGCTGGGAAAAGAATCTCGCGTGGTGCACGCAACAGTCGGCGGACGTGCTCGCCGATATGATCTGGGAGAAAATGTCCGAGCAGCAGACGTGCGACAACGGCGGGTTTAACGCGTGGGCGTGCCCGTTCGGCTGCCACAAAGTCTCGTTTTCGTGCTCGGAAGTCGAGGGGGCGTACCGACAATGAATCGGATCCACCCGCAACGGGACTATGAGCAAGCGCTAGCCGTTCAGGCGCAATTGGAGTCCGCGGTGTCCCGTGCCAGCGCCGCACTGGCAATCTTTCCGCGACTCCCCAACGGCTTGACTCCGGACCATGTCAAGGCGAGTCCGGAATATCGGGCGGCAAAACTGCAGTACGATACCGCTTTCGGCAAGCTCCGGACGTTCAACGCGTCGTTTGTGAAAAGCTTTAGGGCCGAATTGCGCCGAGACCGGACCATGAAACGGCTTGCAGCGGCGCGGAATAACCCGAATCATCCCTATGGCGTGAATCATCCCTATGGCGTGGCGCTCGGTTTGTTCGGGCGAGCGCTGAATCGCTATGCTGGCATTCTCAAAAAGGGCGGCAAAGATTACTGAGCCGCTTGACAACGCCTAAATGAAGGCGTTACATTTGGGGCGTTGAGAGCAAACAAGGGGAAGTGACATGAAATACGCATCGCTTGGTTCGATCAGCTCGGGAACGTTGCGAACCGAGGACTTGCTGGTCGCGTTCGCGGATGAACTTGAGCATCACGTGCAGCGCAACGCCGAGGAGTGGTGTTCCCGACGTGGGCGCAAGCGGCGCGACGAGTTGCTGGCGCTCGTTACCGAAACCCGCGATGGCAGCATCGAAGACGAAGGCGATTTGGCCGACGCCGTGCTCGAGGAGTTGCAGGACGCACTCGGCGAGTTCGCACCGCCCTATACGTATTTCGGCGCTCATGAAGGTGACGGCGCGGATTTCGGTTACTGGCCGGCGTGGGATGCGATTGAGGAGCTGCCGCAAGTCGAGGATGGCGACGAAGCGAAGGCACTCGGCGAGGATTGCCGATTCGTGAACGATCATGGCAACGTGACGATTTACGGTGGTGACGGCTCGGTCATTTGGGCTTGCGTCTGAAGCAGAGGAACGACTGACATGACCCCGGAAATCCTCGCCGAACTG
>JBEKYV010000136.1:0-8005 GCA_049510515.1 Solirubrobacteraceae bacterium
GTGGGCGCGGCGTTCGCGGCGATCGCGCAGCGCCGGGCGGCGTTCGAGCACGTGATCTTGGCTGACGTCTCCGCGCAGCGCGCCCAGGATGCCGCCGCGCGCCTCGGCGAAGCCGACCGCTTCAGCGCCGAGCAGGTGGATGCATCCAGCCAGGATCGGCTGGTGGCGCTGATCGAGAAGCTGAAACCCGACGCGGTGCTGAACGCCTGCGACCCGCGCTTCAACGAGCCGATCTTCGGCGCCTGTTTCGAGGCGCGGGTGACCTACCTCGACATGGCGATGACGCTCTCAAAGCCCCACCGGCAGCGCCCGTACGAGCTGCCTGGCGTGATGCTCGGCGAGCACCAGCTGGCCCGTCACGAGCAGTGGGAGCAGGCGGGGCTGCTGGCGCTGGTGGGGATCGGCGTGGAGCCGGGGCTGTCGGACGTCTTCGCGCGCTACGCCGCCGACGAGCTCTTCTCGCAGGTCGAGCAGGTGGGGGTGCGCGACGGCGCCGACCTGGTGGTCGAGGGGTATGACTTCGCGCCGACCTTCTCGATCTGGACGACGATCGAGGAGTGCCTGAACCCGCCGCTGATCTGGGAGCGTGAGCGCGGCTTCTACACCACGCCGCCCTTCTCCGAGCCCGAGGTGTTCGAGTTCCCCGAGGGGATCGGCAAGGTGGAGTGCGTGAACGTGGAGCACGAGGAGGTCGTGCTGATCCCCCGCTGGGTGGCGTGCGAGCGGGTCACGTTCAAGTACGGGCTGGGGGACGAGTTCATCGGCGTGCTGAGCACGCTGCACAAACTGGGCCTCGACTCGACCGAGCCGGTGACGGTGCGCGGGACGCGGGTCGCCCCCCGCGACGTGGTCGCCGCCGCGCTGCCCGACCCCGCGACGCTGGGGGAGCGGATGAGCGGGCGCACCTGCGCCGGCACCTGGGTGACGGGCGCCGGCCGCGACGGCGCGCCACGCGCGACCTACCTCTACCACGTGGTGGACAACGAGCAGACGATGCGCGAGTACGGCTGTCAGGCGGTCGTCTGGCAGACCGCGATCAACCCCGTCGTCGCGCTGGAGCTGATCGACGACGGCACCTGGCGCGGCACGGGAGTGCTCGGCCCCGAGGCATTTTCACCCGGCCCGTTCCTGGAGCGCCTCGCGGCGTTCGGATCGTCGCACGGCCAGCGCGAGGAAGCGGTGTAGGGAGCGGGCGCGGCGTGGGGTGCCGGCGCCCGCTCCTCTGCCCCCCAGGGCAGCTTTGAAAGCCCTCAGAATTCCACGCGCTCTGGCACCGGCCCGGTCGGCGGCGGCTGCTGGAGCAGTCCCGGCGGCGCCGTTTCGGTGTGGCGTGAGAAGAACTCTTTGAAGTAGGGACGTGAGATCAGCATGACGATCGCTCCGAGGACCATGCCGCCGATGCCGAACCACAGCGGCAGCGTTATGCCGAGGATCGGCTTTGATGAGACGTTTTCGGCGTGGCCGTAGTAGATCGCCGCCTTCACCCCGATCGCGAACAGCATCAGGCCTCCGATCAGCGGGCCGAGGCCGAGCAGCAGGAAGTTGCGCGCGCTTTCCATCAGGTCGCGGCGGAAGTACCAGCCGCAGGCGACGCCGGTGAAGCCGTAGTAGAAGCAGATCGGGAAGCCGATCGCGACGATCGCGTCTTCGAGCACGCTGTTGGAGAGCAGCAGCAGGGTGACGGTGAAGACGATCGAGAGCGCGCCGAAGCCGAGCGTCGAGACGGTGGGGGTGAGGTAGCGCTTGTGTACGCGCGAGAGCAGGCTGGTGACGGCTTTCCAGTGCGCCATCGAGAGGGTGGTGCGGGCGGTCGGCAGGATCGTCGTCTGCGTCGAGGCCGACGCCGAGGTCAGCACGGCGATAATCAGCAGCTTGTCGAGGCCGCTTCCGAGCACACCGCCGCCGAGCGCGTTGAGGACGTCTTCCTTGTTTGCTTCGGTCGTGAGGAACCCCGTCCCGTGAAACGACACCGCCGCGGCAGTGACGACGACGTAGATCAGCACGAGCAGGATCGTCGACATCACCGCGGCCTTGCCCGGACCCTCGGCCGGGTCCTCGGACTCCTCGTTGACGGCGACCCCCGAGTCCCAGCCCCAATAGATGAATACCGCCAGCAGCAGCGCGATGACGAGGTCGCCGAAACTCATCGCGAACGGGTTGATCCAGTCGAGCGAGGGCTTGATCGAGCCGGCCGGCGGGTGGCTGCCGTAGACCTTGACAAACGCCACCACCGCGAACAGCCCGAGGATGAAGATCTCGGCGCTCAGCAGGAACTGCTGGATGCGCGCGGAGAGCTCGATGCCGCGGTAGCAGATCCAGGTCATGATCGCGATCCACAGGACGGCGGCGATGATGATCGCCGCTTTCGATTCGCCGAGTTCGCTGAAACCGAAGAGCTTGAAGGTGTAGATCGCCGCGATCGCCGAGAGCGAGGCCATCACGATCACATCGGAGAGGAAGATCGCCCAGCCGTTCATCCAGCCGGTCATCGGGCCGAACGCGCGCGTCACCCACGCGAACGTGGTGCCCGCGTCGGGGTCGGCGCGGTTGAAGTATTTGTAGGCTGCGGCGACCAGCAGCATCGGGATGAACGCGACGAGCATTACCGCGGGGGCGTGCACGCCGACTCCCTTGACGGCGACGATGAACCCGAGGGTCGCCGCGAGCGAGTAGGCCGGAGCGGTCGAGGCCACGCCGATCACGATGTTGGAGAGGTACCCGATCGCGTTTTTCTTCAGGCCCTTGTCCATCACCCCCGATGGATCGGGTGTGCCGGATTCCGCGACGCTCACAGTTGCCATCTCGTCCTCCCTCAGACGTGGAACGGTAGGCCTTCGTGGCAGACGCTACGACCCTGGCGAACGAGCGCCAATGGGCGCGATCCCCAAAGTTTGCGGTTGCGCTTAGACATTTTGTACAAGAGGGCTAGGAGGTCTTGAACGAGCGGCGCATTGATGCATGCCGAAAGCGGCGGTACGGTTGTGCTAAGTGTCTATCCCTACGGCACGGAGTTCCGATAGCGGAGACTGGAGGAGACGGAGATGGCCACCAACCTGAGCGATCCGATCATGGGGACGGAGTCCGCGTCGCCGCCGTCCGCCGGGGGCCCCGACCTCCAGGAGCTGGCGAAGCGCCACCTGTGGATGCACTTCACGCGCATGGGCTCCTACGCCGACCACGAGGTGCCGATCATCACCCGCGGCGAGGGGTGCTACGTGTACGACCAGCACGGCAAGCGCTACCTCGACGGGCTCTCGGCGCTGTACTGCGTCAACATCGGCCACGGCCGCGCGGAGCTGGGGGAGGCCGCCGCGAGGCAGGCGAAGGAGCTGGGCTTTTACACCAACTGGAGCTACGCGCACCCCCGCTCGATCGAGCTGGCAGCGCGGATCGCGAGCCTCGCGCCGGGCGATCTGAACCGCGTCTTCTTCACCTCCGGCGGCTCGGAGGCCGTCGAGAGCGCGTGGAAGCTTGCGAAGGCCTACCACGCCGCCAACGGCGAGCCCCGCCGGCACAAGATCGTCTCGCGCTATCTGGCCTACCACGGCACCTCGATGGGCGCCCTCACCGCCACCGGGCTGCCGCCCCTGCGCGAGCCGTTCGAGCCGCTGACGCCGGGCGGCAGGCACGTGGCCAACACGAACTCCTACCGTTGGACGGAGGACCGCGAGGAGCTGTGGGCGGCCGACGCGATCGAGGAGGCGATCCTGTTCGAGGGGCCGAACACCGTCGCCGCCGTGATCCTCGAGCCGGTGCAGAACGGCGGCGGCTGCTTCGTGCCGCAGGACGGGTACTTCCAAAGGGTGCGCGAGATCTGCGACCGCCACGGGGTGCTGCTGATCTCCGACGAGGTGATCTGCTCGTGGGGGCGCCTCGGGTTCATGTTCGGCTGCGAGCGTTTCGGCTACGCGCCCGACATGATCACGACCGCGAAGGGCATCACCTCGGCGTACGCGCCGCTCGGCGCGGTGATCGCCTCAGACCGGCTGATCGAGCCGTTTCTGCACGGCAACGCGATCTTCAACCACGGTTTCACCTTCGGCGGGCACCCGATGGGGTGTGCGGTGGCGCTCGCGAACATCGACGTGATCGAGCGCGAGGGGCTGTGCGAGCACGTGCTCGCGAACGAGGGTCCCTTCCGCGAGATGCTCGACAGCCTCAGGGATCTGCCGATCGTCGGCGACGTACGCGGCGCCGGCTACTTCCACGCGATCGAGCTGGTGAAGGACAGGGAGACCAAGCAGACCTTCAGCGACGACGAGGCGGAGTACCTGCTGAGGGGCTTCCTCTCCGGCGAGCTGTACCGCCGCGGGCTGATCTGCCGCACGGATGACCGCGGCGAGCCGATCGTGCAGCTATCGCCCCCGCTGATCGCCGGCCCCGAGCAGTTCGAGGAGATCGAGGCGATCCTGCGACCCGTCTTGACCGAGGCGTGGGAGCGGATCGGGGATCGGTAGGGGCGCGACGGGATGATGGAGAGGGGGATGCAGGGGAGATGCTGACGGTTGAGGGGCTCGTGGCGGAGCTGGGCCTGACGCTGCTCAGCGGCGAGGAGGCGGCGAAGGGGCACGTCCGCTGGGTGCACTCGACCGAGCTGCCGGACCCCACCCCGTGGCTGCGCGGGGGCGAGCTGCTGCTGACGACCGGCCTGCAGTTGCAGACCGCCAAGACCCAGCGCGAGCTGATCGTGCGCCTCGCCGCGCACGAGATCGGCGGGCTCGGCTTCGGCACCGGGTTCGCCCACAAGCGTCTGCCGCCAGCGCTCGCCGACGAGGCGCGCAAGCGCGACTTCCCGCTGTTCGAGGTGCCCTACGAGCTGCCGTTCATCGCCATCACCGAGCGCGTGTTCGCGCAGCTGCTGGACGAGCGCTACGAGATGCTGCAGCGCAGCATGGCCGGCGACGTGCTCGCGGAGGCGCTGACCGGGCGCCTGTACCCCGACGAGCTGCAGGCCAGGCTGCGCCCCTTCGGGATCGGCGAGCGCGCGGCGGTGCTGGCGTTCGCGCCGCCCGATCCCGCGGTGGCCGCCCCGCTGGTGGAACGGATCCTCGCCCGTGAGGAGCTGCGCGGCCTGGTCGCGATCCGAGCCGGGCTGCTGTGCGCCGTGGTCGACGGAGGCGGCGATCTGGACTCGATCGCGCTCGCCCGCAAGATCCGCACCGAGCTGATCTCGCGCGTCGGCGGCGAGGTGCGCACGAGCGCCAGCCGCGTGGCCCCGACGCACTCGCTGAGACTCAGCTTCCACGAGGCCCGCTGCGCGCTGGAGGCGCTGCGCCTGCAGAACGGCAACAGCCCCGAGGTGGTGGCATCCTACGCCGACCTCGGCGCCTTCCAGCTGCTGCTCTCGCTGCAGGACGACGACGCGCTCCTGACCTACTGCCGCGGCGTGCTCGGCCCGGTGGAAGCGGGCGAGGGCGAGTACGGCGACGAGCTGCTGCGCTCGCTGGACGTCTTCATCGAGCACAACGGCCACTGGGAGAAGGCGGCGAACGCGCTGTACTGCCACCGTCACACGCTGCGTTACCGCATCCGCCGCGTGGAGCAGCTGACGGGCCGCGACTTCTCCAAGGCGCGCGATCGGATCGAGTTCTGGCTGGCGCTAAGAGGAAGGGAGTTGGCACGATGAAAATCGGGGTGCCGAGCGAGATCAAGCTCGACGAGTATCGAGTGGCCGTTACCCCCGCGGGCGTGCGCGAGCTGAGCACGCGCGGCCACGAGGTGGTGGTGCAGGCCGGCGCGGGGGAGGGCAGCGCGTTGCCCGACGCAGAGTTCGTCGCACAGGGTGCCCGCATCCTCCCCGACGCCCGCGCGGTGTTCGCGGAGGCCGAGCTGGTGCTGAAGGTGAAGGAGCCCCAGCCGGGCGAGGTGTCACTGCTGCGCGAGGGCCAGACCCTCTTCACCTACCTGCACCTCGCGGCCGAGCCGAGCCTGACACGCGGCCTGCAGGCTTCGGGCGCCACCTGCATCGCCTACGAGACGGTCGAGGACCCGCGCGGCAACCTACCGCTGCTAGCCCCGATGAGCGAGGTGGCCGGCAAGCTCGCAACCCAGGCGGGAGCCTTCATGCTGGAGAAGCCGCTCGGCGGCCGCGGCATCCTGCTCGGCGGCGTCCCCGGCGTGGCGGCCGCCACCGTCCTGGTGATCGGCGGCGGCGTGGTCGGGATGAACGCGGCCTTCATCGCGATCGGGATGCAGGCCGACGTGTTCGTCTTCGACCGCTCGATCGACCGCCTGCGCGAGCTGGAAGTGGCGTTCGGCGGGAGGGCCTCGACCGTGTACTCATCGACGCTGGCAATCGAGCAGATGCTCCCATCGGCCGACCTGGTGATCGGCGCGGTGTTGATCCACGGCGGCCGCGCCCCCCACGTGATAACCCGCGAGCAGCTCGGCCTGATGCGCCGCCACGCGGTACTGGTGGACGTCTCGATCGACCAGGGCGGCTGCTTTGAGACCTCGCACCCGACGACCCACTCCGACCCAACCTTCGAGGTGGACGGCATCACCCATTACTGCGTAGCGAACATGCCGGGCGCGGTGCCGATTACCTCGACCTACGCCCTCACCAACGCCACGCTCCCCTACGTCCTGTCGCTCGCCGACCACGGCATCGAGGAGGCCTTGGAGCGCGACCCCGGCTTGCGCCTCGGATTGAACGTCCGCGACGGCCATATCACCCACCCCGCGGTGGCAGAGGCGCTTGGCACGGCCGTCGGGCAGGGAAGCTGAGTGATGGCTGTTTCACACAGTACGAGCCCCGCCCCCTGACCCCCCTTGTGGGGGTCCCCATTAAAATATTCACCCGAGGAGAACTATGACCACCCTGAGCAACTTCATCGACGGTGAGCAAGCCCCCTCCGACGGCGACACCGAAGCGATTCTCAACCCGGCGACGGGAGAGGAGCTGGCGCGCGCGCCGATCTCGACTCCGGAGGAGGTGGATCGCGCGGTAAAGGCCGCCAGGGCCGCGTTCGAGGGCTGGTCGAACACCACCCCGGCCCAGCGCGCGAAGGCGCTGCTCGCGATCGCCGATCTGATCGAGGAGCACGGCGAGTATCTCGCCCGCCTGGAGGCGCTCAACGCCGGCAAGCCGATCGCGGCGGTCACGAACGACGAGATCCCGGTGATGGCCGACAACCTGCGCTTCTTCGCCGGCGCCGCGCGCTGCATGGAGGGCAAGGCGGCCGGCGAGTACATGGCCGGCCACACCTCGATCATCCGCCGCGAGCCGGTCGGCGTGATCGGCCAGATCGCGCCCTGGAACTACCCGATGATGATGGCGGTCTGGAAGATCGGCCCGGCGCTCGCGACCGGCAACACGATCGTGCTGAAGCCCGCCGAGACGACGCCCGTCACGACGTTGCGCCTCGCCGAGCTGGCCGCCGAGCACCTCCCGGCGGGGGTGCTGAACGTGGTCTGCGGCCACGGCGACCCGGCCGGGCAGGCGCTCGTCGAGCATCCCGAGGTCGACATGGTCTCGCTGACCGGCTCGGTCGACACCGGCAAGCGGATCGCCGCCAGCGCCGCCGCGACGCTCAAGCGGGTGCACCTCGAGCTGGGCGGCAAGGCGCCCGTGATCGTCTTCGACGACGTCGACCTGGAGAGCGCGCTCGAGACGATCGCCGGCACCGGCTACTACAACGCCGGCCAGGACTGCACCGCGGCGACACGCGTGCTGGCGAGCGCAAAGGTCTACGACGACGTCGTGTCCGGTTTGGTCGCGCAGGCCTCTGGTCTGGTGCTCGGCGACACGCTCGCCGACTCGACGACGCTCGGGCCGCTGAACTCGGAGCGCCAGCGCGCCCGCGTCGAGGGCCTGCTGGAGCGCCGCCCGTCGCGCGCCGAACTGGTCACCGGGGGAGTGGAGCCCGACGGTCCCGGCTTCTTCCTGGAGCCCGCGGTCGTGGCCGGTCTGCAGCAGGACGACGAGCTGATCCAGCGCGAGATCTTCGTGCCGTTGCCCCAGGCGATCGCCATACGGCCTGGCCTCCTCGGTCTGGACGCGCGA
>JBEKYV010000137.1:0-7972 GCA_049510515.1 Solirubrobacteraceae bacterium
AAGGGCCGCCTCCGGCGGCGACAACGCCCCGCTGGCACGTCTTTTGGTGCATGCCTTCAGCGGCGAAGGCGAAGAAGGGGAAGGGATCGACTCACCGCTCTTCTATGCGACGACCTGCGAAGAGGAGGCCTTCCCCTGGACCCGCCCCGCCGGCCCGGCAGAACGGATGGCGCAGGCGAAGGCGCAGATCGGTGCGCTGCCGGCGAGCGCCTTCGCGCCCTTCACGGCCACGAACGTGTTCGACTTCGACGAGCTCCGTGCCTGCGCCTACTGGCCCTCGGCGACGCCCGCGCCGCCGATCCAAACGGAAGCGCTGCCCAACGTGCCGGCGCTGATCCTCAGCGGCGCCGACGACCTGCGCACGCCGACTGCCAACGCGCGCAAGGTGGCGGCGCAGATACCAGACGCCCACCTGCTGGTCGTGCCCAACACCGGGCACGCGGTGCTCGAGGACGAGCCGACCCCGTGCGCGCGCAAGGCGCTGCAGGCGATGTTCGTCTCGAGCGCACCGGTTGGCGGCGCTCCGATCAAGCCCTGCCCGGCCGGGCCGGCCACCTCGCCGCTGCTGATCCCCGCCCCGCTGGCTCCCGCGCGGCTCACCGATGTGGCGCCCGTGCACGGCTACCACGGGCGGGCAGGGCGGACGCTCGCCGCCGTCGGGCTGACGATCGCCGACTTCGAGCGCCAGCTGACGATCGAGCTGCTGGCTGCCAGCAGCTCCTCCGACCTCACCTCGCTGAGCAGCGGCGGGCTGCGCGCCGGCTGGGCCAAGCTTTCCAAGGGCGGGCTGAGCTTCCACGGCTACTCCTACGTGCCGGGCGTGAGCGTGTCGGGCACTGTGAAGGCCGAAAAGGTCACGTTGCGGATCGGTGGCAAAGCCGCCGCGCACGGCACGCTGCGCCTCGGCCACAATAAGGCGCTGGTGGGCGTGCTCGGGGGCGAACGGGTCACTACCGGCGCAAGCCCCACCGCCACTGCCGCTATTGTCGGCTCTGATGGGCAGACGCAGACGAGCACCCTGTTCGCTTTTCGTGGGGCTGCTGTCCGCGCTGCTGCTGAGCGGCTTGCCGGCCTCCTCGGCTGGCTCACCGGCAACTAGCCTCGGACTCAGCTTCACTCCCTGCGCGCACGAAGCGAGCTTCGCCTGCACGACCGTCACCGTGCCGCTGGACCGCGCTGCCCCCACCGTGCCCGGCGCGATCCCGCTCAGCGTGCAGCGCTTGCAGGCCGGCGGGGTGGGTGGGGCTCCCAGTCAAAGCGCCGTGCTGGTGCTCGCCGGCGGGCCGGGGCAGGCGGCCGACCCGCTCGCGGGCTTCGCCTCGAAAGCGATCGCGCCTGCCCTGCGTAACCGCGACCTGATCGTCTACGACCAGCGCGGGACCGGGCGCTCGGATCCGCTCAACTGCCACAACTCCGCCGCCCTGGAAAAAGCGCGCAGCGAAGCGCAGGAGGCCGAACAGTGCGCTTTGCAGCTCGGGCCGGCGCGCGGGGCGTTCACCAGCGAGGAATCCGTGCAGGACATCGAGGCGGTGCGCGAAGCGTTGGGCTACGAAAAGCTTGTGCTGTACGGCACCTCCTACGGCACCAAGGTGGCGCTCGAGTACGCCGAACGCTACCCCGAACACGTGGAAGCGCTGGTGCTCGACTCCGTGGTGCTCCCCGAAGGGCCGGAACCCTTCTCGCTCTCCTCGATCCAGGCGCTCAAACCGATGCTCGAAGAGCTCTGCTCGGAAGGGGCGTGCTCCCACATAACGGCCAATCCGTTCGCCGACATCGCCACGCTGGCGGCGCGGCTGCGCAAGCACTCGCTGAGCGGCTCGGTGTACGACGGGCAGGGGCATCGCCACGCCTCCACGATCGGGGAGGCCGACCTCTTCAACATCCTGCTTGCCGGCGACCTCAACCCCGCCCTGCGGGCGCTGCTGCCGGCTGCTGTGGTGTCGGCGCTGCACGGCAACCCCGACCCGCTGCTGCGCATCAAGGCGCTCTCGGAAGGGCTGATCCCCAACGTGCCGCTGCAACCGAAGGGCTCGCGGGCCGAACGGGAAGCCAGCGAAGAAGAAGACAACGCGCTGTTCCTCGCGACCTCCTGCGAAGAGAAGCCCTTCCCGTGGCAGCGCAGCGCGACCCCCGCGACCCGCGAAGCCGAAGCGCGCGCCGCGCTGAAGGGACTGCCGAGCGGCGACCTGTACCCGTTCGACACCGCGACGGTGTGGTCGGACAGCCTGATCCCCGTGTGCCTCGATTGGCCCAACGCTTCCCCCGCCCCGCCCGCGGCCGGCCCGCTGCCGAACGTGCCGGCGCTGATTTTCTCGGGCGAGCAGGATCTGCGCACCCCCACCTCGGGCGCCCGGCGGGTGGCAGCGGAGATCCCAGACGCGCAGCTGCTGGTCGTCCCCTACACCGGCCACTCCGTGATCGGCAGCGACTTCGGCGACTGCGCCGAGCTGGCCGTCGAAGCCTTCTTCGGGGGCGCGCCGGTGCAGCAGTGCAAGCCCGAACCGAACCCCTTCAGCCCCACGCCGATCACTCCCACCAAGCTGGCCTACGTGCAGCCCGTCCCCGGGTTGCACGGCACCCGCGGGCGCACGCTAACCGCGGTGCTGGACACGATCGTGGACCTCGACCGGCAGGTGATCGGCGCCACCCTGCAGGTGCAGCAGAAGCTGCCGAACGGGTCGAGCTTCGGGGGGCTGCACGGCGGCTACGCCAAGCTGAGCGCCTCCGTGGTGACGCTGCACAACCTCCAGTTCGTGCCCGGCGTGTCGCTGAGCGGCACGCTGCCCGCCAAGGAAGGCAAGCTCCAGAGCATCACGATCCACGTCGGCGGTACGGCCGCCACGCACGGCACGGTCACGCTCGGCAACGGCGGGCGCGCGAGCGGCACCCTCGCGGGGGAGCATTTCAACGTGAGCACCGCCAAGGCGCAGCTCTCGCGGGCCGGAGTGAGCGCGAGCGCGGGCGCGGGCGCGGCTTCGCGCGAATGGGGGGCGATGGGCTCGGGAGCGGTCGGCTCGGCGTTGGCGGTGCACTTCCCGCTGCCGGGGCTGGTGCAGACATCATCAAAAAAACACCCCTAACCACTTCACAAAATGAAGGGTTGGGGCCCAAAACAAATAAATGCATTCAACCGACCCCACCACTTCACAAAATGAAGGGTTGGAGCCCAAAAACAATGCATTCAACTGCCCCTACCACTTCACAAAATGAAGGGTTGGGGCCCGAAAAGTTAATGCAACACCCCGCCCCCACCACCTGACGCCGATGCCCAACGCGCTCGCCAACCAGACCTCGCCCTACCTGAGACAGCACGCGGGCAACCCCGTGGATTGGCTGCCGTGGGGCCCCGAGGCACACGCGGCGGCGCGCGAACGCGACGTGCCGCTGCTGGTGTCGATCGGCTACTCCTCGTGCCACTGGTGCCACGTGATGGAGCACGAGTCCTTCGAAGACGCCCAGGTGGCGGCGCTGATGAACGAGGAGTTCGTGTGCGTAAAGGTCGACCGGGAGGAGCGCCCCGACGTCGACGCCCTCTACATGGAGGCCGTCCAGGGAATGACCGGCCACGGGGGGTGGCCGCTGAACGTGTTCCTAACGCCCGAGCAGACGCCCTTCTACGGCGGCACCTACTTCCGGCCGGAGCCCCGCCACGGGATGCCCTCGTGGACGCAGGTGCTGCAGGCGATAGCGGAGACCTGGCGCGAGAACGCGGCGGAGATCCGTGCAGGAGGCGAGCGGATCCGCGAGCAGCTGACGAGGGCCGCCCGGATGGAGCCCTCGACCGAGCCCTTCGACAGCGGGGCACTCGACACCGCCGTCGCCACCCTGCGACAATCCTTTGACCCGAGACACGGCGGCTTTGGAGGCGGGGCGGGCGGGCCTCGATTCCCGCAGACCCCGGCGGTCGAGTTCCTGCTGCGCCACGGCGAGCGCGAGATGTCGCTCGCAACCCTGCGCGCGATGGCGGGCGGCGGCATCCACGACCAGCTCGGCGGCGGCTTTCACCGCTACTCGGTCGACGCCTCCTGGACGGTGCCGCACTTCGAGAAGATGCTCTACGACAACGCCCTGCTCGCGCGCGCCTACCTGCACGGGCACCGGCTGGTGGGGGAGGAGGAGGGGGAGGGGCTCGCTCACGTTGCCGGCGCCACGCTCGATTGGGCCCTGCACGAGATGCGCGGGCCCGAGGGCGGCTTCTACTCGGCGCTGGACGCCGACTCCGAGGGCGTGGAGGGCCGCTACTACGTGTGGCGCGCTCAGGAGATGAGGGACCTGCTCGGCGAGGACGCCGACGCCGCGATCGGCTGGTTGGGCGTCAGCGAGGAGGGCAATTTCGTCGATCCGCACCACCCCGAGCCGGGGCTGAACGTCCTCACCGACAGGAGCCCCACCGCCCGACCCGACCCCGCCGCGCGCGAGCGCATCCGCGCGCGACTGCTCGAGGCCCGCGCCCACCGCACGCGGCCGGGCCTCGACGACAAGCGCCTCACCAGCTGGAACGCGCTGATGATCGCCGCACTCGCCGACGCGGGGTCGGTGCTGGACGAGCCGCGCTACCTTGACGCCGCGGAGCAGTGCGCGGAGTTCGTCCTGCGTGAGCTGCGCGACGCCGACGGCCGGCTGCTGCGCACCTACTCCGAGGGCCGCGCGCACATCGGCGGCTACCTGGAGGACTACTCCTTCCTGCTGGAGGCTTTGATCGTGCTGTTCGAAGCGACCTGCGAGGAGCGCTGGCTCACCGAGGCGCGCTCGATCGCGGCGCAGACGATCGAGCGTTTCGCCGACCCGGAGCGCGGCGGCTTCTTCTCGACCCCGACCGACGGCGAGGAGCTGATCGCGCGGCGCAAGGAGCTCGACGACTCTCCCATCCCATCAGGCGTGTCCTCCGCCGCGCTCGGGCTGCTGCGCCTCGCCCAGATCACGGGCGAGGAGTCCTACGTTCGCCACGCGCTCGGCGTGCTGCGGCTGCTGCACGAGATCGCGCCCCAGCACCCCTCCTCGTTCGGGCACCTCCTGCAGGCGCTTCAGCTGCACCTCTCACCGGCCGCGGCGCTCGCGTGCGCCGTGCCTCCCGCACGGTCGGCAACCCCAACCACTGCACCACCGCCGCAGCCGCTTTAGCGGCGGAGGCCCCCTCCTTACAAAATGGAGAGGTACCTATCGAGCTCCCACTGGGTTACCTGCACGCGGTAGTCCTCCCACTCCTGGCGCTTGATCTCCACGTAGCGGTTGAACATGTGCTCGCCCAGCGTGCGCAGCACCAGCTCGGACTGTGCCGTCAGCTCGATCGCGTCGCCCAGCGTCTCCGGCAGCTGCTCCACACCGAGGCGCCCGCGCTCCTTGCCCGAGAGGTGGTAAAGGTTTTGCTCCATCGGCTCCGGCAGCTCGTACCCCTTCTCGATCCCCTCCAGCCCCGCCTGCAGCAGGACGGCGAAGGTCAGGTAGGGGTTGCACGCCGGGTCGGGGCAGCGCAGCTCCATCCGCGTCGCCTTCTCGCTGCCGGGGTGGTAGAGGGGGACCCGCACCAGCGCCGAGCGGTTGCGTCGCGACCAGGCCACGTACGTGGGGGCCTCGAAGCCGGGAACGAGGCGCTTGTAGGAGTTGACCCACTGCGCGAAGATCGAGCAGATCTCGCGCGCGTGGCGCAGCTGGCCGGCGATGAACGCCTTGCCCACGTCGGAGAGGAAGTACGGATCGTCGGCGTCGAAGAAGGCGTTCTTGCCCTCTCTGAACAGCGATTGATGCGTGTGCATCCCCGACCCGTTCTCGCCGAACAGCGGCTTCGGCATGAACGTGGCATGCCAGCCGTACTTCATCGCGTACTCCTTCACGGTGATTCTGTAGGTCATGCAGTCGTCCGCCATCTTCATCGCGTCGGCGTAGCGCATGTCGATCTCGTGCTGGCTGGGCCCCACCTCGTGGTGGGTGTACTCGACGTGGATCCCGAGCTGCTCCAGCGCCAGCACGGTCTCGCGGCGCACGTCGCTGCCGGCGTCCAGAGTGGTCAGGTCGAAATACCCGCCGCGGTCCAGCGGCTCGGTGGAGCGCGAGTCTTTGAACAGGAAGTACTCAAGCTCCGGCCCCACGTTGAAGGTGTCGAAGCCCATCCCCTTCGCGCGCTCCACCGCGCGGCGCAGCACGTGGCGAGGGTCGCCCTCGTAGGGGGTGCGCTCGGGGGTGATGATGTCGCAGAACATCCTCCCCACCCCCTGCTCCTCCGGGCGCCACGGCAGCACCGCGAAGGTGCTCGGGTCGGGCAGCGCGATCATGTCCGACTCCTCGATCGCGTTGAACCCGGTGATCGAGCTGCCGTCGAAGCCCATCCCCGCCTCGAACGCGTCCTGCAGCTCCGCTGCGTTGATCGAGAACGACTTCAGCTGGCCGAGGATGTCGGTGAACCAGAAGCGGATGAACCGGATCTCCCGTTCCTCCACGAACGCGCTCACATCCGCGGGGGTCTTCGGCATGGGGGTCTTCTCGGCCGCGGCGGCCTTCGGCATATCTGACTGCTCTGCCATCCCCGCGTGACCTTAGTCGATGGCTCGCGCGGGGGGTATCGACGGATGGCCAAACCGTCAGTGCGCGCTGAGCAGCGCCGCAAGCACCAGCGCGAAGCCCATCACCACAGCCCACCCGGCGATTCGATCCGGATGCGGGCCCACCCATTCGGCCGGCGTACGTCGCGGCCTGCGCCTCTGACGCATGGTCCTCTCGACCATGCGCTTGATGCTGACAGCGGGTTCGGACGGCACGAATGCCGGTTGGGGACGGGTCTCGTGAGGTTGGGCCCGTGAGGAACGGGGCCCGCGGGGGCCCGATCCGATGCGTCAGTGACCGGCGATCGCCGCCACGAAGCCGGCCACGTCTTCGGCTTCTTTGCCCTGGAAGAGCAGCCTCGGCATCTGGCCTCTGCCGCGCGCGCGGCCTTCGAGGATCGCGCTCAGGACAAACGCCTTGCGGGCGACATACCGCACCTTTTCGTTCTGCACCGTCGAGGCCACCGTCGGGATCAGCACGTCGAGGTCAGGCCCCGTACGGCCCACGGCGTTCGCGCCGAGGAGCGTGTGGCAGAGGTTGCAGGAGTGCGAGAACAGTTCCCTGCCTTTCACCTGGTTGGCGTCCAGATGCACGCCCCCCACGCCAACGCTGGCCTTGTGCTCGGCGTTGGCGACCAGCACCAGCGCGGGTACCACCAGGCCGAAGGCGCACACCACCACCAGCGCCGCGGTCAGCCCCCGCACGGCGGCCTTCGATTCAAACGGGTCCGCCGTCGAGTCCTCGGGCGTGCCTTCGCGGCTGCGCGACGCCAGCAGCACCACGCCGATGGCGACGACCACGACGACGAGGATGACGATGATCAGGAGTGCCACGCTCATATCGGCCGGCACGATATACGTTGGCGGCGTCGGAGTGCTCCCCCGCGGGTGTCGCCGGCGATCGCCGCGGCCGAGGGTGGCGTTTGCGCGGGCCACACGAGGCGGCGGCCCAGCGCCCCCGAAGATAAGAGCTTCCCCATCAACTCCTTCAGGATCTCTTGATCTATCGCGCTAGCCTTCTCATTGAAGGTTTACCGTGCTCGCCGCGCGGCCCAACCAGCGCCGACCCGAGGCACCAGCAATGAGCTACTTTTTGCGTCGCCTACCACTCCCCCGCCTGCTACTGCTGTGCGCAGTGCTGGTCGGGGTCGGCATCGGCGCCACGGCGCTTGCCACCGCGCTCGGCGTGGGACCCACCCCTCCACCCAAGCCGCTGCCTGACGCCATCCATGACGCGCTCACCGCGGGGGCGGGCGGGAATCAAATCCAGGGCGTGGGTGAACATGTAATCCGTGCCGCAGACGCGCCCGCCCAGTTCTTCCAGCAAATTCATGGCGCGCAAATCCGCGACGGGATTGACCCAGAAAATGCGCGCGGCATCAGGGCCGACTGGACCGCTCTGGTCGACGGCTGGCGCGCCGTCTATGCCGCCTCGA
>JBEKYV010000138.1:0-7941 GCA_049510515.1 Solirubrobacteraceae bacterium
CGCGCGCTGCGAGCGCGTCGACCACTATCGGATCCACCGCCCGCAGCTGCCGGTATTGCATCGGATCGACGACGCCGTACAGGTGCACGAGCACCGCCTCGGCACACTCGACGTAGTAGCCGATCAGGTCGAGCTTGGTGAAGCCGGGCTCGGGAAAGTAGAGCTTGGAGGGGCTGGAGACCCGCAGCTCCCGGCCGGCCGCCTCGATCGTGACGTATTCCTTCTCCTCAGCCATTGCCTGTAAGGATGCCGGATGAACCCGTCGCGCAGCGCTGACCCGCCCCTCCATCTGTTCCTTGACGAGCCCAACCATGATCCCGCGCACCGTGCTTATCGCTGTGGAGCCCTTCGGCGAAGGGCTGAGCGCCCAGCGCGCGGGTGCAGCAATTCGGCGGGGATTGCAGGCGGGCGACCCCTCACTCGGGGTCGATCTGTGCCCGATCGAACCCACCGTACCGGAGGGCTTCGACACCCGGATGCGCGCCGCGCGGGCGGTGGTGGTGGGCGCTGAGCGCCTTGACGAGCGCACGCTCGTGGGCAGCGCGGTGTTCGAGATCGCCACGCGCGCCAGGCAGGCGGGTGTGCCGGCGTACGCGGTGACCGCCGAGAACAACATGAGCCTCTTCGACGCGCGGATCCTCGACCTGCAGGTCGTCCTTCAGGCGCGCGACACGCGGGCGCTGCGCACGGCGGGCGAGAAGCTGGCGGGGGTGGTGTAGGAACTCAAAGAAAGCACTGCCCCTCCCCCCTGTAGGTCGGGACCTCCTCGACGATGCGATCGCCCTCGATCAGGTGCAGGCACGGGAAACGCTCGCACAGCTCCCCGGCCTTGGCGTGGCGCATCCAGACGCGTTCGCCGACTACGAGCGCGCCGGCGGAGGCGCCGAGCAGCGGGGTCTGCACCTCGCCGGCACCCTCCTGGCGATCGAGGCGCAGGCCGGCCGGCAGATAAGGGCGGGGCAGGCGCGCACGGTCAGCGGGGCCCGAGGCAAGGTAGCCGCCGCCGAGCGCGGTGGCTACGCCGGGACCCGGACGGCGCACGACAGGCAGCGCGAACAGCGCGGCGGGACGGGGGGTGAAGGCGCGGTAGGCGTCGAACAGCCCCGGCCCATACAGCCCCGAGCCGGCGGCCAGCTCGGTGACGGCGTCCTCGCGCGCGGTGCCTTCGAGGCTGCCGGTGCCGCCGCCGTTGACGAGCTCCAGCGGAGCGACAGCACGCACGGCCGCCACAGCGGCACCACGGCGCGCGGCGAGCTCACGCGCGGAGATGGACTGCAGCCGGCGCACCACACCCGCCCGCAGCCGAGCGGCAGCTCCCCGCCCCGCCGGCGCGTCGCCGAGCCCGGCGATCTGGGCCTCGTAGGCCATCATCCCGACCAGCTCGACGCCCTCGCGGGCGACGATCGCGCGGGCGAGCGCGGCAGCCTGCGCGGGGGTGTGCACTGGGGAGCGCTTGGCGCCGATGCGCACGCGCCCGTCCAACAGCCACAGTCCCGCATCCAGCTCCAGGCAGACGCGCACCGGCGCCGCGCGCGGACCGGTCGCGACGTCGAGCAAGTCGAGCTGGGTGAGCGAATCGACCATGATCGAGACGCGGGCCTCGGGCCGCTCCACGGTGAGCCGCGCAAGCGCGAGCAGCGCGTGGCGGTCGGCGGTCGGGTAGGCGACGACGATATCTCGAAACCCGTGCTCGGCCAGCCACAGCGCCTCGGGGAGCGTGTACGCGAGCGTCCCCTGAAAGCCGGCGCGCGCGAGCACCCGCTCCTGCAGCGCGCGGCAGCGCACCGACTTGCTCGCGAGGCGGATCGGCTTGGGCGCGGCGCGGCGTTCCATGTCGGCGGCGTTGGCCCAGAAGGCGTCGAGGTCGACGACCGCGAAGGGTGGCTCGAGCGCGGCGGTCGCCCGTTCTAGGAGGTCGAGCGCGTCATTCATCGAGAGGCCCGAGCACACGGTCGGTGTAGTCGTTGGCGAAGCGCCCTTCGGGATCGAGCCGCCGGCGCACCGCCTGGAAGCGCTCCCACTCGGGATAGCGCTCGCGCAGCGTGGCGGCTGTCTGGAAGTGACGCTTGCCCCAGTGCGGCCGGCCGCCGAGCTCGTCCATGATCGCCTCCACGGCGCGGAAGTAGGGCTCCCACGCCATCCCCTCGAACATGTGCACCGCCACATACCCGCTGTCGCGCCCGGCGGCGGTCGAGAGCAGCGCGTCGTCGGCGGCAACGGTGCGCACCTCGATCGGGAAGGGCACGGCGAAGTTACCGCGGGGCACCAGCTCGAGCACGCGGCGCACCGCCTCCACCGTGCGCTCACGTGGTAGCGCGTACTCCATCTCGGTGAAGCCCACCAGCCGGGGGCTGGTGAAGATTCGATCGGAGCGGTCCACGCGGCGACTGGGGCCCGCGAGGCGGGTGACGAGGCGGTTGATGCGCGGGATCTGTGCGGGCATCCGCCGGCCGAGGCGGCACAACAGCCCGAAGGCGTGGTTGGTGAGCAGCACGTCGTTAGCGTACGCGCCCACCCTGCCGCGCGGGCGGGCCGGCTCCCCGGTGCGGTTGTTGGTGCGCGTCAGCGCCGTGCGGGCGTGGGGGAAGACGTAAAATTCGAAATGGTCGTTGGCGAGTGAGAGTTCTTCGAAGCGCTCGAGCGTCTGCTCCAGCGGGGCGGGGGCGTCGAGGCCACGCAGGCGGAAGGCGGGCACGCAGCGCAGCGTCACCTCTGCCACCACGCCGAGCGCGCCCAGCCCCACCCGTGCGGCGCGCAGCAGCTCAGGATCGTCCTGCTCGGAGCAGTACAGCGTCGAGCCGTCCGCCAGCACCAGCGTGAGCGCCGCCACCTGCGAGGGGATGTTGCGCAGGCGCGCTCCGGTCCCGTGCGTAGCAGTCGAGATCGCGCCGGCGATGCTCTGCACGTCGATGTCGCCGAGGTTCTCCAGCGCCAGCCCGATCGCGGCGAGACGCGCGTTGAGGGCGTGGATCGTGATGCCTCCCTGCACGCGTACGAGACCGCTCGAGCGATCGACCTCCAGCAGCCGGCTCATGCGGTCGAGTCGCAACAGACGACCGTCGGTGAGCGCAATGTCGCTGAAGGAGTGCCCCGCGCCGGCGACCCTCACCCGCTGGTTGTGAGCTTTGGCCCGCTCCAGCGCCGCGGCGATCTCCGCGATCGAGGATGGCCGCTCGATCGCCGTGGGGGCGCAGCGCTGGTCGCCCGCCCAGTTGCGCCACTCTCCAATAGGCTCGCTCACCGATGAATGAGCCTACCCCCACGCCGGGGCCGGCGCCAGGAGCGGAGGTTGCCGCCGCACGCGCTCCCCGCGCGCGCTCGCTGCCGACGCCCGGGGCCAAGCGCGCGACGGTGGTGGGGGCCGGCTCGTTCGGCACCGCGCTCGCGGTGCTGCTGGCGCGGGGCGGTCTGCGCACCACGTTGCAAACCCGCACCGCCGAGCAGGCCAGGACGCTGGAGGAGCAGCGCGAGAACCGGGACTACCTGCCGGGCGTGGAGCTGCCGGCGCAGTTGCGCATCGAGCCCTCCAGCGCGGGCGTGGCGCGCGCCGACTACGTGTTCCTGGCGGTGCCCTCCCAGGAGCTCGGCCCGGTTGTGGCAGGCTTGCGCGAGGCCGGCTTGGGGCGGCGCACCGCGGTCGTGTCGGTCGCCAAGGGCCTCGTCCCGCCGGACGGCGCGCCGCCAACCGCCATCCTCGAGGCGGCGTTTGGCGCCAAGCGGGTGGCCTGCCTCGGCGGCCCGGCGCACGCACAGGAGATGGTCCACGCCGGCGCCGGGCTGGTGGCCGCCGCTCACGACGAGGAGCTCGCCCACCAGCTCGCGCAGGTCTTCACGCGCGCGGGGGTGGTGTGCGAGCGTTCCAACGACCCGCTCGGCGTGGAGCTCGCGGGCGCCGCCAAGAACGCGGCGGCGCTCGCCGCGGGCGCCACCGAAGCGCAGGGCCTCAACGCCGCCGGGGCCGCGGCGGGCCACATCTTCGCGGAGGTGTGGCGCTACGCGGAGACCCTGGGGGCGCGGCCGGAGTCGATGATCGGGCTGGCCGGCACCGGCGACCTGGTGGCAACCGCGCTCGCCCCCGAGAGCCGCAACCGCCGCGCGGGCGAGCTGCTCGCGGCGGGTCTGCCTGCCGCGGAGATCCCCGCCCGCATCGGCCAGGCGGTCGAGGCCCTGGAGTCGGTGCCGCTGCTGGCGCGGGCGCTGGAACGCGGCGGCGGGCAGGCGCCGGTCATGAGCGCCCTCGGACGCCTGATCTCCGGGGAGCTGCCGCTCCAGGAGTGGGTTGCGCTGGTCCGCGCCACCGTCCCCCCGCCGGCGCTGTGGCGCCGGCGGCCGCAGCCGGGGTTTTGGCGGCGGCTGTGGCGACGGCTGTCGAGCGGGTAACTTCTACCCCGCCATCAGCGTGCTGAGGACCGCCTCATACACACCCGCCCCGTTCGCCGCTTCGCACACGCGCACGTTCGTATGTTGCCCGACCGTTTCGCTGATTGTCGGGTCGCGCAGGTGCGCGTTCGCCACCAGCCAGAAGGTCTGCACGTGCCGTGCGCATGCCATGTCCTCGCGCGAGTCGCCCACCGCGAAGGTCTCCTCGCGCTCGTACCCGCGCGCGCGCTGGTGGAATGCCACCGCCCCCGCCTTCGACGCGTCTTTCGGCACCAGGTGGTAGCCGCGCACCTGCGCCAGGCCCGCCTGCCTCTCCGAGCGCGTGCTCACCGCGCCGTTGTCGACCAGCCGCAGCTCCTCATACCCGTGCTCCGCCAGCACCCTGTCGGCCTCCTCCGCGTCCACGTGGCCACGGAACAGGTGTGACACTTCGCGTTCGGTGTGCCACGGATCGTGGTGCTCCAGCCGCTCCCCGTAATGCTCCAGCAGCAGCGCCGGCGCCCCCGAGCGCTCGATCTGCTGGGCGATCGTCAGTTCACCGGGCTGCATGTTGCCGGTCAGCCAGTGCTCCTCGCCCTCGATCACGACGCACGCCCCCGCCTCGTAGATGTAGGAGCTGCCGCCCAGCAGCCGCGCGTCCTCCGCCAGCTGCGCCTTGCGCCGGCCCGACATCAGCACCACCTCCACGCCCGCGCGCAAGCACGCCTGCACCGCTCTGACGCCGTCGATTGCCACCGCCCCCTCGCCGTCGTGCAGCAGCGAGGCGCCTTTGCCCAGCAGCGTGCCGTCGAGGTCGAGGTACAGGCAGCGCGCGCTCACGTCACGCCCACGCCAGCGGCGGGCGCTCCAGCTGCAGCTCGCCGTCGAGGTCAGTCAAGCGCCCTTCCCACCGCAACCGCCGCGCGATCGTCGCCAGCACCGTCGTCGCCATCGGAGTCAGGTCCTGTAGCGGCTGGTGGCGGTTGCGGTGCACCTCCAGATCCACCTGCGCGATCGCCTCCAGCCCGACCGCCTGCCACGCGTCGATCAGCATCCCGATCTCCACCCCATACCCGGTCGCGAACGGCAGCCGCTCCAGCAGGCCCCTGCGGGCCGCCACCTCCCCCGCGAGTGGTTGGCGCACCTCCGCCAGCTGTGGGTAGAACAGCGCCAGCGCCGGTCGCGCGGTGAGATGGTTGACGCGGCCCCCGCCCTCGGGCAGCTCGACTCCGCCGTGCTCGAACGGGCGCCTGTAGAAGGCCTTCACCAACTCCACTCCCTGCTCGCACACGAGGGGGCCGAGCAGGCCAATCGCGAAGTGCGCCGAGAAGTCCTCGCTGTCGGCGTCGAGGTAGCACACGATCTCGCCCTCCGTTGCTCCCAGCGCCCTCCACATCGCGTCGCCCTTGCCCAGCACTTGCCCGAGCTGCGGCATCAGCTCCGCCTCCTGGCGCACGGTCGCTCCCGCCGCTGCCGCCACGGCCGCGGTGCCGTCGCTCGACGCCGCATCCACCACCACCACCTCGTCGATCGCGCCCGCTTCTCGCAGCTCCACCAGCTCCCCCACCACTCTCCCCACCGTCCCGGCGCACTCCTTCGCCGGCACGCACACCGTCACGCTCTCGCTGCGCTCGCCGGCGATTCGCTGCGCCGAGTACGCCGAATGGTGGTAGGTGCGCATCGGCTCTACTATCGCAACCGGTGGCGATAGAGCGCACGATCGAGCCTTGGAGCGCCCTGCTCGAGGATGGGCGCACCGACGGGCGGCTCGTCCGCGGAGCCTCCGAAGGCCCGACCGCCGCCACTTTGGTGGACCCGCCGGCAGACCTGCACCCCGACGTGCTCGCGGCGCTCGGGCGTGCGGGCATCGAGCGGCTCTACTCCCACCAGGCACGGGCGCTCGAGGCCGCCTGGGAGGGGCCGTTGATCGTCACCACCGGCACCGCCTCCGGCAAGTCGCTGTGCTTCAACCTCCCCACGCTTGAGACTCTCTGCCGCGATGCGCACGCACGCGCGCTCTACCTCTACCCGACCAAGGCACTCGCGCAAGACCAGGCGCGGGCGCTCGCCCGCTTCGGCCTGGGCGATCGGCTGCGCCCGGCGATCTACGACGGCGACACCCCGCGCGAGGCGCGCACCCAGATCCGCCGCCGCGCGGGCGTCGTGCTCACCAATCCCGACATGCTCCACCTCGGGATCCTCCCCCACCACGAATCGTGGGCCAATTTCTTCGCCAACCTCGCCGTCGTCGTGATCGACGAGGCGCACGTCTACCGCGGCGTGTTTGGCTCCCACGTCGCCAACGTGATGCGCCGCCTGCGCCGCGTCGCCGCCGCCTACGGCACCGCCCCGCGCTTCCTGCTCGCCTCCGCCACGATCGCCAACCCGGTGGAGCTGGCGGAGCGGCTCACCGGTCTGGAGGGGGTGGGGCTGATTGACGAGGACGGCGCCCCCTCGCCGCGGCGGCAGATCGCGATCTGGAACCCCCCACTCACCGACGCTTCGCTTGGCGCACGCCGCTCCTCGCTCGGCGAGGCCGGAGAGCTGCTTGCGCGGCTGGTTGGCGACGGGGCGCGCGTGATCTGCTTTATGAAGTCACGCAAGGGAGTCGAGCTGCTTTCGCGGTTGGTGCGAGAGGAGCTCGAGCGCGACGCCAACCTACCGGGTGAGCGCGGCGAGTCGCGCGTGGACGTGGACGTGGGCGTGGGCGTGGAGAATTTGGCCGACCTCGTGGTCCCCTACCGCGCCGGCTACACCCCCCAGCAGCGGCGCGATTTGGAGGGCCGCCTGATGCGCGGCGAGCTGCGCGCGGTGATCACCACCGATGCGCTGGAGCTGGGGATCGACATCGGCGAGCTCGACGCCGCCGTAGTCGTCACCTTCCCCGGCACCGTCGCCTCGCTGCGCCAGATGTGGGGGCGCGCCGGGCGCCGCGGGCGGGGGCTGGCGGTGTACATCGCCGGCGAGGATGCTTTGGACCAGTTCTTCTGCCGCCACCCCGACGAGTTCCTGGAGCGGCCCGTCGAGGCCGCGATCCTCGACCACGAGAACCCTCAGATCCACCTCGCCCACCTGCTTTGCGCGGCCTTCGAGGGCCCGCTGTCGAGCTCTGACGCCGAGATCCTCGGGCCTCGCTGGGAGGCTTACGCGGAGATCCTGCTCGGCCGCGGTCAGCTGCGACGGCGCCGCGGCAGCGCCGCCTACGTCCCCCGCAACCCCGCCGACTACCCCGCCGCCGCGGTTTCGCTGCGCTCGGCCTCACTCGACAGCTTCGCGATCGTCGATACAACCTCCGGGGAGCTGCTCGGCACAACCGAGGCGGCGCGGGCGTTCTCCACCGTCCACCAGGGGGCGATCTACCTGCACCTGGGTCGCTCCTACGAAGTGTGCGAGCTCGATTTGGAGCGCCGCCGTGCGCTGGTGACGCCGTTCGACGGCGGCTGGTACACGCAGCCCAAGCGCCAGACCGACACAACGATCGAGAGCGTGCTCGATCACCGTGAAGCGCTCGGGGTTCGGCTCTACTTCGGCGAGGTCTCGGTCACTGACACCGTACTCGCCTACCAGCGCCGCCGCCTGCTC